>NZ_JBNQTI010000087.1:0-35231 GCF_050325825.1 Kitasatospora sp. LaBMicrA B282 | reverse complement strand
CGCGCCGGCGCCGCCGAGCAGCGCCCGGCGGGAGACGCCGGCGGTGCGGCCGCCGGCCGGCCGCGGGTCGGAGCTCGGCGCGGGCTGCTCCGGTCCGCTACCGGCCGGGTCGCTCGCCTGGCGGCCGCCGTCCGGCTGGTCGCTGTCCTGCATGGTCTAGCCGCCGATCGTCAGTTGCTTGGTCTCGGTGTCCTGGTCGATGGGCGAGGAGCGGACCACCACCGCGGCCACCCACTCGCCGCCCAGCGGGATCTGCGCGGTGCCGGTCCACCGGCCGGTGCCGGACTTGGCCAGGGTCACCGGCAGCGGGCCCAGGTCCCGGTCGGGCAGGGTGAAGGAGAGCTGGGTCTCGGGCACGTCCACCGGCTTGCCGCCGGTGTCGGTGACCTCCAGGGTCAGCTGGTTGGCGCCGGTGGTCGCCGGGTTCACGGTGAGCAGCGCGGTGCCCTTGGCCCCGGCCTCGGTGCCGCCGGTGTCGTAGGGGATCTTCAGCTGCACGGTGCGCGGGGCGGCGGGGCTGCTTCCGCCGGCGGGGGCACCGGGTGCACTCGGGGCGCTCGCCGCGGCGACCGCGGCCGTCCGCCCGGGCGCGGAGTTGGTCAGCAGCGTGGTGGTGATCAGCACGCCGATCGCGACGATCGCCTCGATCAGCACCGAGCGGCGCAGCCCGGCCTGCAGCGGCGTGCCGCGCTGCGCCCGGTGCACCTCGGCCGTGGCCAGCGCCGCCCGCTGCCGGGCCAGCTGGGCCTCGCGCGCGGGGTCGACGGGGGTGGTGGAGGCGGCGGACCCGGCGGTCTCGGTGTCGGTGCTCCCCGCCTGCTCGGCCGGGCTCGCCGTCACGGCGGCGTCGACCAGGTCGTCCGCTGCCGCCTCGTCCACCGCGGCACCGTCCACCGCCGTACCGGTCGCCGCCGTACTCGCACCCGCGGCAGCCGCCTGCCGCAGCCGCCCGGTCCAGCGCCGGGAGAACCAGGCCGTGCCGACCATCACCAGCACCAGGCCGACCTTGACCAGCAGCAGCTGCCCGTAGTTCGTCCCGGTCAGCGCGCTCCACGAGCCGACCCCGCGCCAGGCCTGGTAGAGGCCGGTCGCCACCAGGGTGGAGACCGCGGTCAGCGCGACCGTGGAGAACCGCCCGGCCTCCCTGGCCCCGGCGCCGTTGCGCAGCGCCAGCACCAGCGTCACCAGGCCGCCCAGCCAGCAGGCCATCGCCATCAGGTGCAGCATGTCGAGCGGCAGCGCGAGGCCGACCTGGATGCCGACCGCCGCGTGGTCCGCCGCCGCCCAGGTCGCCGCGAGCCCGAGCGCCAGCACCGCCCCGCCGATGCCGAGCGCCAGCCGGGCCTCGCGCTGCGGCCGCTCGGCGGCCCGCTGCTCCAGCCGGCGCAGCTCTTCCTCCTCCGGGTCACCGGTCGTCGCGGCCGTTCCGGTCGTCGGGGCCGTTCCGGTCGTCGGGGCCGTTCCGGCCGTCGCGGCCGCCGGGGACTCCTGCCCCAACTGGCCCACCAGCAGCGACAGGAAGACCCCGGCGGCGGCGAGCAGCAGCAGCCGGGCGGCCAGCGCGGTGCCGAGCCGCTCGTCCAGCGTGCCGCGGACCAGCGTCAGGTCGAAGACCTGGCTGAACCCGCTGCCGTGCTCGTACGGCCCGCGGGCCAGCAGCACGGTCACGGTGGCGGCCAGCAGGCCGACCCAGCCGGTCATCAACAGCCGCTGCACCGACTGCAGTCGCGCCCCGCGCGGCCAGCAGATCAGCACGAAGGCGGCGGCGCCGACCAGCAGCGCGAAGGCGCCGTAGGCCACGGCCCGTCCGGTCCCGTAGAGCGCCGCCACCGTGCCGTCGATCTCGGAGTTCTGCAGCTGGGTGGTGGAGACGGTGGTGCTGGAAGCGGCGCCGATCGAGAAGGTGAAGGCGCCGCCCACCACGTGGGTGTCGGCCGAGACGGCCCGCCAGGCCACCGTGTAGGTCCCGTTGCCCAGGCCGGGCCGCAGCCCGACGCTGGCCGTGTCGCCGCGCCCGCCGGCGTGCCCGGGGTTGCCCAGGTCCACGGCCTTGCCGGACGGGTCGAGCACCCGCACCGAGTCGCTGGAGAGCGACACGGTCTCGCTGAAGGTCAGCGTGACGGCGGTCGGCTCGGTGGCCACCACCGAGTTCTGCGCCGGGTCGGTCTGCAGCAGGGCCGCGTGCGCCGAGGCGGGCGCGGCGGTGGCCAGCAGCAGCACCAGCAGGGCGCCGAGGGTGGCGAGCCAGGTCCGCACCCGGCGCAGTGGTGCGGGCAGCGGCGCGGTGGGGGCGGAGCGGGGCGATGGCGGGGTGGGGCGCAGTGGCGACACGGGTGTCAGCTCCCGGGGCGGTAGGTGAGGGGTTTCACCGGCACCTTCACGGCGATGGTGCCGCTGTGCGCGAAGGTCAGGTCCAGCTCCAGCTGGTCCCCGACCGCGGGCGGCTGCTGCCAGCCCATGATCATCAGGTGGGTGCCGCCGCGGGCCAGTTGCAGCGTTCCGTCGGCCGGCACGGGCAGGCTGTCCACCTCGGTCATGCTGGTGTCCGAGGACTGGTGCATGCTCACCGACCCGGCACCCGGGCTGCTCACCCGGACCAGGGTGTCCGGCGAGCCGCCGGTGTTGCGGACCGTCAGGTAGCCGGCGGCCATCGCGTCGGGCCCGCCGGCGGGCAGCGGTATGTACGGGTCGGTGATGCTGATCCGGGCCGCCGACGCGTGACCGGGGTCGCCGTCGTTGGCGATCACCAGCGCGCTCACGGTGAGGGCGGCGGCCACCGCCGCCCCGGCCAGCGCGACCCGGCGGAAGTCCTTGCCGGCCGGCATCACGCGGCCACCCCCTTGGCGAGCAGCGGCAGGTCGTGCTCGAAGGTGGCCGGCGAGGTGTCGCTCAGGTAGACCAGGTGGGCCTTGTCGTCGGAGGGCAGGAAGGCCAGCACCTGGGCGCCGTGCGAGGAGGTCACCGTGCCGTCCTTGTTCACCACCGGGTCCTCCACCAGGATGCCCAGGCTCTGCGCGGCCGCCTTCACCTTGGTCAGGTCGCCGGTCAGGCCGATGAAGTTCTTGTCGAAGGAGTCCAGCCAGGTCCGCAGCACCTTCGGGTTGTCCACCTGCGGGTCGGTGGAGACGAAGACCACGTTGATCTTGTCCTGCTCGTCGGCCGGCAGCTTGGACATCGCCACGGCGATGTCGCCCATGGTGGTGGGGCAGACGTCCGGGCAGCTGGTGTACCCGAAGAAGAGCAGGGTGGGCTTGCCCGCGGTGCGCTGGCGCAGGTCGAAGGGCTGGCCGGTGGTGTCCGGCAGCACCAGGTCCGGCTTGTCGAAGCGCTTGGCCAGCACGGTGCCCTGGTAGGGCGAGTTCTGGGCCTCCTGGGAGACCACGGCGACCGAGCCGTTGGCCGACGTGCTGCCGCCGGAGCTGCAGGCGCTGAGCGCGAGGGCGGCGACGGTGACGAGGGCGGCGGCCGCGGCGGCCGTGCGGCGGGGGGACGAGAGCTTCATGCGGGGCAGTCCGTTCGGGGCAAGGAGCGCGAGGGTGCGGTGCGGGGGTGGCGGCGCCCGCCGGGGCCGGTCGTGCGGGCCGGCCCCGGCGGGGTGCCTCAGGAGGCGGGGGTGCCGGGCTTGCGGCGCATGGCGACCGCGGCCATGGCGGCGCCGATCACGCTTACCACGAGACCGGCCACACCCAGCGAGCGGGCGGTGGTGTCGCTCGCGGCCTTGGTGGTGGCGGCGGCCGGGGCGGGGGAGGCGGAGCCGGCCCCGGCCGCCGCGGCGGTGTTCGCCTTGGGGGTCAGGGACAGCGTGGGGGCGGGGTGCTGCGGCTCGGGCTGGCCCGGCTTGGCCTCGTCGATCCAGCGCACCACGGTGCCGTCGTCGTAGGTCTGCAGCGCCTTGAAGACGATCTTGTCGGTGTCGGTCGGCAGCGGGCCGAGCGAGATCTTGAACTCCTGGAACTGGCCGGGGCCGACCTTGCCGGTGCCGCTCGGGTCGGCGGTCCAGGTGATCTTGCTGACCGCGTCGGTCACCGAGTCGCCGTCGTCGGTCTTCACCGGGGTGTCCAGGTGGGTCTTGTCGACGGTGGCGGTCCAGCCGGGGACCGGCTGGGTGGCGAGCGAGACGATCGGGTGGTCGGTCGGCACGGTGACCTCCAGCTTCACCGTGCTCGCCTTGTCGCTCTCGTCCGGGACCCGGAACGCGACGGCGGTGTATCCGCCCTGCTGGGCGGTGTTCGGCTGCACGGTCACGTGCGCGAAGGCGGGCACGGCGGTGGCCAGCACGGCGCCGGCCGCCAGGGTGGCGGCGACGACGGAACGGCGGGCGGAAAGCGAACGCATCTGGGCGGTCTCCATCGGGGGCAGGGCACACGGGTGCCCCGGACTGTGGGTGGTGTGCGGGTGCGGGTGCGCGCCCGACCCGGCACCGTCAGCCGATGGGTACTGCGAGGACCGGTGGGGTGACGGCGGGTCAGAACGCGCAGGCCGCCACCGGCGGACCACGCCGGATCACGCTGTGCCGCAGCGCGGCCGCCACCGGCAGCCGGTGCTCCCCGGCCCCCGGGCACGGCCCGCGCACCCCGGCCCCGCCGAGGCCGAGCAGGCCCCGCAGCACCGCGGCGACCAGCGCCAGCGCCCGCCCCAGCGGCGCGCTCCACTGCCGCGCCTCGCGGGCGGCGCTGCCGGCCAGGCGGACCAGCCGCCACAGCGCGGCCTCGCCGCGCCGCAGCCACCAGCCGACCAGCACCGCGGCCAGCAGGTGGCCGAGCAGCATCACGGGGGTGAGGCCGAACTGCCACCAGGGCGCGGCGGCGTGGTAGGCGCTGGGGTCCAGGCCCGCGGCGCCGATCAGCTGCGCGGGGGTGACCCCCGGCGGCAGCGTGTGGGCGGCACCCGGCAGGTCGTTGCAGACCAGCCGCCCGGCCACCTGATCCATCGTCATCCCGGCCATCGCGTGACCGGTGCCGTGGAAGAGCAGGTGCAGCCCGAGCTGACCGGCGCCCAGGGCGGCGGCGATGCCGGGCAGCGAGCGCTCCCGCCCGCCGAGCAGCACCGCGACCGCGGTCACCAGGACGAAGCCGAGCAGCAGGGTCGGCACGGCGATCTCGCCGCCACCGCCCAGACCGTGCCCGACGGCCGCCACCACCGTGCAGACCAGCGCGAACGGGACGGCCCGCAGCAGGCGCAGGTCCCACCCGGCGCGCAGCGCAGCCCGCGGCGCCGGCGCGGCGGCCGGGTGCGGGGAGGGTGCGGGCTGGTGGTCGGTCATGGCCGGGCCATCATCTCATCGGGGTGCCCGCCGATCGGGGCGGGGGCCGAAACGGCGCACGACACCGACCGAACGGCGAGCCCCGGTCGAGCCGTTCTCGACGGCCCTCACCGGCCCTCCCCCCAATGGCCCGGCGTGCACCCGCGGGCCGTGCGCCGTTCGGCACATCGCGCCGCTCCGGGCCATCCGCCGAATGGGGGGAGTGGCCGCAGCGCGACGGTTCACCCTCGGATCCCTCGGCAATACCTAGTTGTATTTGGAGCCCCGCCGCCGGATCCGACGGCATCTGTGGAGCCCCAGCCAGGAGGGACCGGCCGTGGACATCTGGTGGACTCTGCACCTCAAGCGCGAGCCGGCCAGCGTTCCGCTGGCCCGGCGCTTCCTGCTCGGCACCATGGAGAGCGCCGGTGTCGACCCGCAGATCGCCCACGACCTCGGCCTGGCGCTGACCGAGGCCTGCGCCAACGCCGTGGAGCACGCCGGCGGCCCGCTCACCGCCGGCTTCCAGGTGACCGCCGCGCTCGACGGCGACCTGCTGCGGATCGAGGTGATCGACTCCGGCCCGCTGCCGCACCGCCCCGGCACCCCCCGCCCGGCCGCCCACCCCGGCGCGCGCACCCTCCCCCAGCCGCCGGCCGCGAGGTACCCCCACGCGCGCCGCCGCCGCGGCCGCGCCACCCTGCCCGGCCCCACCGCGCTCGGCCCGGCCCGCCACTCCCGCCCCACCCCCTACGACACCCACGTCCTCCCCCCGGGTCGCCCGCACCCCGCCCTCCCCCGCCTCCCCGACCCGGACACCCTCCCCGACCTGACCGCCGAGTCTGGCCGCGGCCTCTTCCTGATCCGCGCCCTGACCGACCACGTCCGCCTGCACACCCACCCCCAGCGCGGCGCCATCGTCAGCTTCGACAAGGTCCTCCACCGCCCCCCACTGCGGGTGGCGTCCTGAGGCTCCTGACTCGGACGGTCCCCGGACGTCGGACCGATCGACGTTCGGTTCCCAGGCGTCTGTTGGCCTTACCTTTCGGTCATGAGCACCGATTGGGACTTGCGGAAGTTGCGGGTGTTGCAGGCGCTGGACGAGACCGGGACCGTGACCGCGGCGGGGGCGCGGCTGAATCTGACGCCGTCGGCGGTGTCGCAGCAGTTGGCGGCGTTGGGGCGGCAGGTGGGGGCGCCGATGGTGGAGCCGTACGGGCGGCGGGTGCGGTTGACCGCGGCGGCGCGGTTGCTGTTGCGGCACGCGGATCGGGTGTTCGGGCAACTGGCGCAGGCCGAGGCTGAGTTGGCGGGGTACCTGCACGGCGAGGCGGGGGAGGTGCGGGTCGGGGCGTTCGCCACCGCGATCACCGCCCTGGTGGTGCCGGCGGTGGTGCGGCTGCGGGAGCGGGCGCCGCGGCTGGTGCTGCGGGTGGTGGAGGCGGAGGCGGCCGAGGCGGTGGCGCTGCTGGCGGCCGGGGAGGTGGACGTGTCGCTGTCGCTGAACGTGCGCGGCAGCGCGGGGGAGGATCCGCGGTTCGTGCAGGTCCCGCTGCTGGACGACCCGTTGGACATCGCGCTGCCGCTGGACCACCCGTGGGCCGAGCGGCCCGGGCTGCGGCTGGCGGAGTTGGCCGACGAGCCGTGGATCTTTGGTGCGGACGGGCCGTGGCGGGACATCACGCTCGGCGCCTGCGCGGAGGCCGGGTTCGTGCCGGAGCGGGCGCACACCGCCGCGGACTGGGCGGCGATCCTGGCCATGGTCGGGGCGGGGCTCGGGGTGGCGCTGGTGCCGCGGCTGCTGGCGGGCGGCGGGCGCGGGGTGGTGGTGCGCACGCTGCCGGCGGACCTGCCCAGCCGCCGGGTGGTGGCCGCGGTGCGGGTGGGCACCGAGCAGGCGCCGCCGCTGCGCCGGGTGGTGGCGGAGATCGTGCGGCAGTCCGCGTCCGTCGTCGAGGGCGTCGGCTGACTGTTAAGGCTGGCTCAACGATTTGATCAGTAATTTGAGATGGACCTCAAAGGTAGCCGACTCGCACAGTTGAGTCATGACTTCCCATGACCCCAGCTACGCCGACTACCAGGACCTCACCGACGCCGACGCCCCCTACCGCCGCCTGCCCGACCTCGCCGACCGCCGCCTCGGCGCCGCCGTGCTCGCCGCCAGCGACGAGCTGTTCGCCGAGCGGGAGAACCTGCTCCGTCCCGAGCCCGCCGCCTTCCGCCCGCACACCTTCGGTCCCAAGGGCCAGGTGATGGACGGCTGGGAGACCCGCCGCCGCCGGGGCGCGGACACCGCCCACCCGCACCCGGTGGCCGCCGACCACGACTGGGCCCTGATCCGGCTCGGCCTGCCGGGCGTGATCGAGGGCATCGTGGTCGACACCGCGCACTTCCGCGGCAACTACCCGCAGCGGATCGGCGTCGAGGCCACCGCACTGCCCGGCACCCCCGGCCCCGCCGAGCTGCTCGCCCCGGACACCGAGTGGCACGAGCTGGTCCCGCCCACCCCGGTCGCCGGCCACGCGGCCAACGGCTTCCCGGTCACCGACCCGCGCCGCTTCACCCACCTGCGGCTGCGCCAGTACCCCGACGGCGGGATCGCCCGGCTGCGGGTGCACGGCACCGGCCGCCCCGACCCCGCCTGGCTGGCCGCGCTCGGCACCTTCGACCTGGCCGCGCTGGAGCACGGCGGCACCGTCGAGGACGCCTCGGACCGCTTCTTCTCCCCGCCGCTCAACCTGATCCTGCCCGGCCGCTCCCGCGAGATGGGCGAGGGCTGGGAGAACCGGCGGCGCCGCGACGCGGGGCACGACTGGGTGCGGCTGCGGCTGGCCGGGCGCGGGGTGGTCCGGGCGCTGGAGGTGGACACCGGCAACTACGTGGGCAACGCCGCCGGCTGGGCCGCGGTGCTCGGCTTCGACGCCACCGACCCGGCCGCGGGCGACCCGGCCGACCCCGCTGCCCCCGGCTGGTTCGAGCTGCTGCCGCGCACCCGGCTGCAGCCCGACGCGGTGCACCGGTTCGTCCTCGACGCCGCCGCCCGCCCGGTCACCCACGCCCGGCTCGACGTCTTCCCGGACGGCGGCGTCGCCCGGCTGCGGCTGCACGGCTCGCTCGTCTGACGGCCGTGCTCCGCCCCGCCCGGCGGTCGTCCCCGGCGTTCGGCCCAGCCCGCCTGGCGTTCGGCTCAGCCCGCCTGGCTTTCGGCCCAGCTCGCCCGGCGTTCGGCCCAGCTCGCCTGGCGTTCGCCGGGGCCCGGGCGCACTGTGGAGTCATGTTGCATCGGATGCACGCCGAGTACGGCGACGAGGGCCCGTCCGGCCCGGTGAAGCTCTGGCACATGGTCCAGGACGAGAAGACCACCGCCATGTGCGGACGCGACCTGTCCGAAGGGGCCGCCACCCTGGAGCCGACCGAGTGGGGGCAGACCTCCGAGCCCTGCTGCCGGCCGTGCGGGGCGATCTGGTTCCAGTCGGTCCCCTACCTGGCGGACGAGATCGACCGGTCGAGCTACCTGCCGTGAACGTCCCGGCCGGCTGAGCTCCGCGGCGCCGTGGCCGCGGAGCTCGCCGGTCTGCCCGGGGCCGGGCCGCAGGCTTCAGGCCTGCGCGCCGCCCCCGGGCGCGACCAGCCCGGTCTCGTAGGCGAGCACCACCGCCTGCACCCGGTCGCGCAGGCCCAGCTTCGACAGGATCCGGGCCACGTGGGTCTTCACCGTGGTCTGGCTCAGGGTGAGCGTCCCGGCCAGCTCGGCGTTGCTCAGGCCGCCGGCCAGCAGCCGCAGCACCTCCAGCTCGCGGGCGGTGAGTTCGGCCAGGTCGCGGTGGAGGTTGTTGCGCGCCTCGTCGCGGTGCGCGAAGCGCTCGATCAGCCGGCGGGTGATGGTCGGCGCGAGCAGCGCGTCGCCGGAGCGGACCAGCCGCACCGAGGCGACCAGGTGCTCGGGCGAGACGTCCTTGAGCAGGAAGCCGCTGGCCCCGGCCGCCAGCGCGGCGTAGACGTAGTGGTCCAGGTCGTAGGTGGTCAGGACGAGCACCTTGGGCCCCTCTGCCGCCCCCGCCCCGCCGGCCGGACCCGCGGCGAGGATCTGCCGGGTGGCCTCCAGCCCGTCCATCTCGGGCATCCGGATGTCCATCAGCACCACGTCGGGGCGGGTGCGGCGGACGGCGGCGACGGCCTCCAGGCCGTTGGTCGCCTCGGCCACCACCTCGATGCCGTCGGTGGCCAGGATCATCCGGAAGCCGGTGCGGACCAGTGCCTGGTCGTCGGCGATGACGGCGCGCAGCGGTGCGTTGTCCACGGGAGTCCTCCCCCTCAGCCGGTGCGCCAGCGCAACCGGGCCTTGATCAGGTAGCCGTCGCCGATTGTCCGCCGGGCCTCCAGCTCGCCGCCATAGAGGGCCAGGCGTTCGCGCAGTCCGATCAGGCCGCGCCCGCCGCCGGTGGCCGCCTGCGGACCGGGTCGACCGGCGGTGTTGGCCACCTCGATCCGCAGGAAGTCGCCGTCCTGGGCCACCGTGACGGTGGCGGTGGCGCCCACCGCGTGCTTGATCGCGTTGGTCAGTGCCTCCTGGACCACCCGGTAGGCGGTCAGGTCGACGCCGGAGGGCAGCGGTTCGGCCGGCAGCGCGAGGTCGAGCTCGACCGGCAGCCCGGCCGACCGGACCCGGTCGACCAGCCCTGCCAGCTGCTGCAGGCCGGGCTGCGGCTCCAACTCGTCGCCGGCCGCGCTCCTTCCGGTGCCGGAGGCGGCCAACAGGCCCATCACGTGGCGCAGTTCGGCCATCGCCGCGCGCCCCGCCGACTCCACCGCGAGCAGCGCCTCCCGGGCCTGCTCGGGCGCGACGTCCAGCACCCGGCGCCCCGCCCCGGCCTGGATCACCATCATGCTGACGTTGTGGGTCACCACGTCGTGCAACTCGGCGGCGATCCGGGCCCGTTCCTCGGTCAGTGCGCGGGCGGTGGCCTCGGCCTGGGCCCGTTGCAGGTCGGCCACCCGCCGGGCGCTGTCCTGCACCAGCTGCCGGTAGTAGTGGGCGGCGCCGACCACCAGCGCGAGCACGTCGAGCAGCACGTACGGGCGGGCCAGGTCCAGCGCCGGCGAGCTGCCCGGGGTGCCCAGGCCGGTGGCCGAGAGCACCGCGCCGAGCAGGAAACTGCCCAGCACGGTCGGCAGGTTGGGGCTGTACCGGATCGCGCTCCAGGCGGCGACGGCGAAGCCCACCCCGAGCAGCCAGCCGGCGAAGCCCTGCGCGGCGTGCGCGGCCACCAGCACCACCCAGAAGACCGTCAGCGGGTAGCGGCGGCGGGCGAGCAGCGGCAGCGTGGCGAGCGTCAGCAGCAGGTAGTCCCTGGCCTCCAGCGGCACCGGCACGGTGGGGCCGGGCGCCGACAGCGCGGGGCAGAGCTGTGAGGGCAGGGCGCCCGGGGCCGGCGGGAGTCCCGGCGGCGGCGAACCGGCGGCGGCCTGCTCGCCGATCGACTCGAAGCCGCCCTGGTAGAGCACCGCGGCGGTGAGCGCCAGCGTGCCCAGGGACTCCAGCAGCAGGGTCCTGCGCTCGGGCCAGGAGGTCCTGCGGTCGCGCCGCAGCGCGTCGGCCAGCAGCTGCCGCCACCCGGGCGGTGCGTCTTCCGCCGGTGTCGTGTGTTCGAGCGGTGTCGTGTGTTCGGGCGGTGTCGTGTCGTCGGTCAGCACCGGCACATTCTGCGGACGGAAGCCGGTGTTCCGCATCAGTCGGGCGGGTCGTCCCACCGACCGGGCGGCGTACTCCTCGAGGAGGACCCCCGATCGGCGTCGTCCAAAGGGACGACGGATCGTCGATGGAACGAGCGACGCGGCCGACCCGGCCCCGGACCTACCTTCGGAGCAGCCGAGCGGAACCGAGCGAAGAGGACGGAACACCCGATGGTGCACGTGATCGAACTGGCCGACGTGGCCAGGCAGTACGACGCCGCGGGCGTCCCCGCGCTCGGGCCGGTCGACCTGGCCGTCGAGACCGGCGAGGCGCTCGCCGTGACCGGCCCCTCGGGCAGCGGCAAGTCCACCCTGCTCAACCTGATAGCCGGGCTGGACCGGCCGAGTTCGGGCAGCGTCACGGTGGCCGGGGAGCGGATCGACCGGCTCTCCGAGCGGGCGCTGGCCCGGTTCCGCCGGGACCGGATCGGCATGATCTTCCAGTTCTTCAACCTGCTGGACGACCTGACGGTGACCGACAACGTCCTGCTGCCGGCCCAGCTGGTCGGCCGCGCCGGGCGCCAGGCCACCGCCCGGGCCGCCGAACTGCTGGAGACCCTGGGCATCGCCAAGCACGCCCGGGCCTACCCCGGCCGGCTCTCCGGCGGCGAGCGCCAGCGGGTCGCGGTGGCCCGGGCCCTGATCAACCGTCCGGACCTGCTGCTGGCCGACGAGCCGACCGGTGCGCTGGACAGCGCCTCCGGCGCCGAGGTCCGCGAGCTGCTGACCGAGCTGCACCGCTCCGGCCAGACCGTGCTGCTGGTCACCCACGACACCGCGCTCGCCGAGGCCTGCGCCGGCCGCCGGCTGCACCTGGTGGACGGTCGGGTCGCCGCGGACCGCCGCGTCGTCGCGCCGGCGGTGGCCCGATGAACCGCGGTGGACTGACGGGTCGGGGCGGCGCGGTCGCCACCGTCACCCGCGCCGCAGTGGCCCGGCGCAAGCTGCACACCCTGGTCCTGGCGCTGGTCACCATGGTCGCGGTGACCTCCGCGGTGGTCGCCGGCTCGCTGCTGGTCGCCTCCGCCGCGCCGTTCGACGCGGCCTTCGCCCGCCAGCACGGCGCCCACCTGGCGCTGCGGTTGGACACCGGCACGGTGGAAAAGGACCGCCTGGCCGCCACCGGGCAGCTGCCCGGGGTGACCGCGACCGCCGGTCCGTTCCCGGCCACCAGCGTCACCCCCGAGCTGGGCGGCAACCAGCCGGGCCCGCAGCTCTACCTGGTGGGCCGGCCGGACCTCGGCGGAGCGGTGGACGACCTCACCCTGCGGTCCGGCCACTGGCCCACCGCCCCCGGCCAGCTGGTGGTCTCCACCGACTACACCGGCCCGGCGTTCGCCGTCGGCAGCACGCTGCGGACCACCGCCGGCACCGACCTGACCGTGGTCGGCGCCGCCTCCTCGATCAGCGACTCCGCCGACGCGTGGGCGCTGCCGGCCACCGTCACCGGGCTGCCCGGTGCCGGCCGGCCGCAGGAGCAGCAGCTCTACCGGTTCGCCGCGGCCGGCGACCAGTCCCGGATCGACGCCGACCGGGCCGAGTTGACCGCCGCGCTGCCGGCCGGCGCCGTGCTCGGCTCCCAGTCCTGGCTGGACGCCAAGCTGGTCGCCGACGAGAACGGGCAGGCGATCGCGCCCTTCCTGCTGGCCTTCGGCGGGCTCGGGCTGGTGATGTCGGTGATCATCGTGGCCAGCGTGGTCAGCGGTGCGGTCTCCGCCCGGCTCAGCCGGATCGGGGTGCTCAAGGCGCTCGGCTTCACCCCGGGCCAGGTGGTGCGGGCCTACCTGCTGCAGGCGCTGCTGCCGGCCGGCCTGGGCGCGCTGCTCGGGGTGCTGGTCGGCAACCTGCTGGCCGCCCCGGTGCTGGGCGAGGACCAGCAGGCCGGCGGCGGCGCCTCGGCCGCGGTGGCCTGGTGGGTGGACGTGCTGGTCGGCGGCGGGGCGCTGCTGGTGGTCGCGCTGGCCGCGCTGCTGCCGGCGCTGCGGGCCGGGCGGCTCAGCGCGGTGGCCGCGCTGGCGGTGGGCCGCTCGCCGCGCAGCGGCCGTGGGCAGTGGGCGCACCGGGTGACGGCGCGGTTGCCGCTGCCCCGGCCGGTCCGCTACGGCCTGGCCGGCCCGTTCGCCCGGCCGGTGCGCACCGCCGCGCTGGTCGCCGCGGTGGCCTTCGGCACCGTCGCGGCCACCTTCGCCACCGGCCTGACCGCCTCGGCGAACGCGATCGGCGCCTCCCGCGACGTGGCGGCCGGCTACGCGGTCACGGTCGACCCGGTGGTCTTCCCCGGCGGCCGCCCCGGCCCCGGCGGTGCACCGGGCGCCGACGCGGCGATGCCGTTGCCGCTGAACGCCGCCCAGGACGCCCAGGTGGTGGCCGCGATCAAGGCCCAGCCGGGCACCCGGACCTACTACGCCGGCACCGGTGTGCAGGCCGAGGTCTCCGGGGTCTCCGGCGGCGTGCGGACCAACCTGTACTCCGGCGACTCGCTCGCCACCGGCTACGACATGATCACCGGTCACTGGCTGACCGGCCCGGGCCAGGTGGTCGCACCGCAGCACTTCCTGACCAGCACCGGCCACCACGTCGGTGACACGCTGACCCTGACCGCCGGCGGGCAGCGTGCCCAGGCGGTGATCGTCGGCGAGTCCTTCGCCTCCGGCAACGGCGGGATGCAGCTCGACGCCGACCTGCCCGAGCTGCTCACCGGCCCCGACGCCCCGGCGATCTGGGGCTACCAGGTCGCGCTCAAGCCGGGGGTGAGCACCGCCGCTTACCTGAGCGGGCTCGACGCGGCCCTCGCCCCGCTGGGCGTCTCGGCCACCCCGCGGGAGGTGGAGACCCCGCACCTGGTGGTGCTGGTGGAGGCGATGACCGGGCTGCTCACCGTGATGCTGCTGGTGGTCGCCGGGCTCGGGGTGCTCAACGCGGTCCTGTTGGACACCCGGGAGCGGGTGCGCGACCTGGGGATCTGCAAGGCGATCGGGATGACGCCGGGTCAGGTGGCGGCCCTGGTGCTCACCTCGGTGGTCGGGATCGGCCTGGTCGGCGGCGCCCTCGGGGTGCCGGGCGGGCTGGCGCTGCACGCGCTGGTCATGCCGATGGTCGGCCACGGGGTGGACAGCGCGCTGCCGAGTCAGGTGACCGCGGTCTACCACGGGCTGGAGCTGGTGCTGCTGGGCGCCGGCGGGGTGCTGGTCGCCCTGCTCGGCGCGGCGCTGCCGGCCGGCTGGGCGGCCCGGGCCCGGACCGCGACGGCGCTGCGCGCCGAGTAGCGCCGAGTAGCGCACGGGCGCCGTCCGGTGCTGCGGGTACGACCGGTACCGTGATCGACGACATTCGGCCGGACGGGAGGGAGTTGGCGGCATGGCAGAGCAGGAGACACCCCGCTACATCGTGATCGGGGCGGGGGCGATCGGCGGCACCATCGGCGGCCGGCTGCACGAGAGCGGCCACCGCGTGGTCCTGGTGGCGCGCGGCGCGCACCTGGCGGCGCTGCGGGCCGACGGACTGCGGCTGACCACCCCGGACCGCGGCACCCGGGTGCTGCGGGTGCCGGTGGTCGAGGGGCCGGCGGCGCTCGAACTCACCGAGCGGGACGTGCTGGTGCTCGCGGTCAAGTCGCAGCACACCGAGGCGGCGCTGGCCGACTGGGCCGACCGTCCGGTGGCCGGCGGCGGCACCGCGGGCGAGCGCCTCGCGCTGGTCAGCGCGCAGAACGGGGTGGAGAACGAGCGGGCGGCGCTGCGCCGCTTCCGCACCGTGATCGGCATGTGCGTGGTGCTGCCGGCCGAGTACCTGGCGGCCGGCGAGGTCAGCGCGCCGTGCCGCCCGTACAGCGGCGTGCTCACCGTCGGCCGCTACCCCGACGGGACCGACGCGACCGTCACCCGGCTCGCCGCCGACCTGGCGGGCTCGGGCTTCCTGGCCCCGGTCGCCGAGTCCGTCATGTACTGGAAGTACGGCAAGTTGGTGACCAACCTGGCCAACACCGTGGAGGCGCTCTGCGCGACCCCGGGCGAGGAGACGGCCAAGCGGGTGCTGGCCGCCGCCACCGCCGAGGCGGACGCGGTGCTGGACGCCGCCGGGATCGACCGGGCGGGCGCCGCCGACCTGGCCGAACTGCGCACCGGCAAGCTGGAGCGCCCGGCGCCGACCCCGGGCGCGGCCCAGGGCGGCTCGTCCTGGCAGAGCCTGGCCCGCGGCGCAGGCTCGATCGAGGCCGACCACCTGAACGGCGAGATCGTGCTGCTCGGAAGGCTGCACGGGGTGCCCACCCCGGTCAACGCCGCGCTGCAGTCGCTGGCCAACGTGGTCGCCCGCGAGCAGCGCGGCCCGGGCACCCTCACCGCGGCGGAGCTGGCCGCCGCGGTGGGCATCTGAGTTCCAGGGGGTGAAGACAGGCCCTACCGCCGCCGGGCCGGCAGCGGGAAGGGGCCCGGGCCTTTGACCACCCGCATGGTTGGGGCGGTCTCCACCTGGCGGACCGCGGGGAGGGCGGCGATCCGGGTGGTCAGGTAGCTGTAGACGGCCTGCACGTTGCGGGTCAGCAGCACGGCGTGCAGGTTGGTCGGCCCGGTGGTCGCGCAGGCGTAGGCGACCTCCGGGTGGGCGGCCAGTGCGGCGCCGGTGGCGGCGAGTTCGGCCGGGGCCACCGAGAGCCAGAGCGAGGTGGCGGCGGACACGTCGAAGATCCGCCAGTCCACGTCCAGGTCGAAGTAGAGCACCCCGCAGGCCTCCAGCTCGGCCAGCCGGCGCCGCACCGTGCTCGCCGACCAGCCGGTGGCGGTGGCCAGTTCGGCCAGCGCGGCGCGCCCGTCCCGGGCCAGCGCGTCCAGCAGCCGGCGGTCCGCCTCCTCCAGCACCGGCGGCGGGCCGGCCGGCGGCTCGGCGGCGGGGGCCGGCCGCAGCGCCGTCACCTGCTCGTCGGTGAGCGCCCCCGACTTCACCGCCAGGCTCTGGGCGCCGCCGAAGAAGGTGTGCAGCACGCAGTGCGCGGTGACCCCGACCACGCTCGGGGTGCGCGGCAGCCGTTGCAGCAGCAGCGAGTGGTCGGCCTGGTCGGGGTGCGCCCGGGTGGAGCAGTTGATCTCGGTGCCGCCGGAGCTGAGCACCACCCAGGTGGTGTCCTCGCGCCGGGCCAGCGACTCGGCGACCGTGCCCGCGGCGTCCGGGGTGCACTGCACCCGCACGTGCCACCGCACCTCGCCCAGCGACTCGGGGTCGGTCAGCCCGAGCACCCGGATCCGCCGCAGGCCGACCAGGCGGGAGTAGCGGCGGGCCACCGTCTGGTCCGAGACGCCGAGCACGGCGGCGATCCGGCTGAACGGCGCCCGGGCGTTCAGTTGCAGCGCGTGGACCAGCTGCCGGTCCAGCTCGTCGAAGGTGTCGGATTCCACCAGGCCAGGCTACTCAATGTCGAGATCGGTCGGATCAACCTCGCTGGCTGAAGTTTTCCGGCTCGGCCCGGCGATCCTCTGAGGGTACGACCGTCCTCACCCTTGAATCGGAGCAACCGTGCGCAAGTGGATACCCCTGGCGGCGATCTGCCTGGGCGCGTTCATGCTGCTGGTCGACGTCAGCATCGTGAACGTCGCGCTGCCCAAGATGTCGACCGACCTCAACTCCTCCTTCACCTCCCTGCAGTGGGTGGTGGACATCTACGCCCTGACGCTGGCCGCGCTGCTGATGGCGCTCGGCTCGCTCGGCGACCGGCTCGGCCACCGCCGCCTCTACCTCGGCGGCCTGGTGGTCTTCGGCCTCGCCTCGCTGACCTGTGCGCTGGCGCCCGACGCGGCCACCCTGATCGCCTCCCGGGCGGCCCAGGGCATCGGCGGCGCCGCGATGATGACCTCCACCACCGCCCTGCTCAACGGCGCCTACCAGGGCCGCGACCGGGGCACCGCGTTCGGTGTCTGGGGCGCGGTGAACGGCGCCGCCTCGGCCGTCGGCCCGGTGCTCGGCGGCCTGCTCACCGACCAGTTCGGCTGGCGCTCGATCTTCATGGTCAACGTCCCGGTCGCGGTGCTGGCGGTCGCCATGACCCTCGGCTACCTCAAGGGCGGCGCCAACGCGGCCCGCGGGCGGCTGGACCTGCCGGGCGCGGCCAGCTTCACGCTGTTCGCCGGCGCGCTCACCTACGGCCTGATCGAGAGCGGCGACAAGGGCTGGGGCAGCACCACGGTGCTCGGCTCGATCGGGGTCGGCCTGCTGGCGCTGGTCGTCTTCGTGCTGGCGGAGCTGCGGGCCGGCCGGACCGGGCAGCCGCTGCTCGACCTGGGCCTGCTGCGCAACCGCACCTTCCTCGGCCTGACCCTGGCCGGTCTGCTGCTCACCGCCGCCGCCTTCGCCCAGCTCACCTACACCGGGCTCTGGCTGCAGCAGGTGCTGGACCTCAGCCCGCTCGACGCCGGCCTCGCGGTCTGCCCGCTGGCCCTGGCCGCGTTCGTGGTGGCGCTGATCAGCGCCAAGGCCTTCCACCGGATGGCGCCGCAGCTGCCGATCGGCATCGGCCTGCTGCTGATCGGCACCGGCACGCTGCTGCTGGCCCTGGTGTCGGCCGGGTCGAGCTGGACCGTGCTGCTGCCGGGCCTGCTGCTCACCGGGGTCGGGGTCGGCATGTCCACCCCGCTGATGATGTCCACCGCGCTGGCCGCGGTGCCGCGGGAGCGGGCCGGGATGGCCAGCGGCGCGCTCAACACCGCGCGGCAGCTGGGCTACGCGCTCGGCATCGCGGTGCTCGGCACCATCTTCCAGGACCGGGTGCGGGCGCTGACGCCGCACCTGGCGGGCAAGCCCGACCTGCACGTGCCGTTCGCGGGCGGGCTGGACCGGATCTTCCTGGTGGCCGGTTGCGCCGGTCTGGTCGCGGGGCTGCTGGTGCTCGCCCTGGTCCGCCGCACGCCGCCGCCGGCCTGGGCGGCCGCGGCGGACGGTGCGCCGGCGGACCGGCCGGTGCAGGCCGTCAAGGCCTGACCGCGGGACGGCAGGCAGCGGCACCGCAGGGTGTCCGCCGCGGTGGCCCGGCTGTGCTCCTCACAGCTGGGCCACCGGTTGGCGGACACCCTGTTCGGCCAACTGGGCCCGCCAGGCGGCCGCCTGCTCCCGGTCGGCCGGCGCGGGGTGCCAGAGCCGCACGGGGGTGTCGTCGGTGAGCTCGTGCATCCGGCCGGTCAGGTCGCGCAGCAGCCACTGGTCCGACCCGCCGGGCTGCACCGGCCGCCCCTGGACGGGGCCGGCCGGGGTGTCGATCTCCCAGACCAGGGTCCGGCTCAGCGGGGCCAGGTGCGGGCCGCCCAGGAAGGCGGTGCGCCAGCGGGCCGCCGGGGTGCCCGGATCGGTCACCAGCCGCTCGGCCAGCGCGCCGCGGTAGGTGGCGAGTTGGCCGCGCAGCTCGGCGAGCCGGGCGCGCAGCACGGCGTACCGGGCGGGGTGGCGCTCGCGCACCTGGGAGGGGACGTCACCGAGCAGCCGGCCGGCCTGGTTGCGGAAGCGCAGCGTCACCTGGCCCACCGGGTCGACGTCGAAGACCGCGACGTAGCGCCCGACCGGCACGGTGAGCCCGGTCAGATCCACCCCGGCCGGCAGGTCGCGCAGCGCGGCCAGCTCCTGACGGGCCTGCGCGGCGGCCTGCGGCGAGCCGGCCGCCAGCTGCCGGCGGTGCTGCCCGGCCCCCGCCTCGCCGGTCAGGGCCGCCAGGGCGGCCAGCCCGCAGCGGACGAAGTGGGCGGCTCCCGGCGGCAGTTCGTCCGGCGACCGGCGGGCGTGGAAGTCCAGCGCCCGGCCGAGCCGGCGGATCAACGCGGTGTCCTCGCTGACCACCGCGGCCCAGGCGAGCGCGCCGAGCAGCTGTCCGCCGCGCTCGCCCGGCGGCCCCTGGTGCCGGGCCCGGTTCGGGCAGTCGCTCGGCTCCCCGCGCCCGGCGACCAGCAGCACCCGCAGCACCTCGCGGCAGTCCGGGTCGAGCTGGAGCAGCTCGCGGATCCGGCCCAGCCAGCGGTAGTCGGGCCGGATCTCGGTGCTGCCCGCGCACAGCTCCAGCAGGCGCAGCGCGTGGTCGGCGTAGAGGGTGGCGCCCAGGCCGCAGCGGGCCGCGGTGGCGAACGGGTCGCCGGGCGGCAGCAGCGGGTCGGGGTCGAAGCCGGTGGGCAGCAGGGCGCGCACCCGGCGGGCGAAGGCGACGCGCTCCGCGGCGGTGGGCAGCCCGGTGTCGGGGGCGGTGGTGCCAGGCTCGGGCTCGTCCGCGGCCTCGGCGCGGCAGCCGAGGCAGGCGGCCAGCACGGTGCGCAGGTGGGACTCGAACTCCGCGCGTTCGGCCGCGCCGGGCTGCCGGTCGGCGAGCAGCTCCTGGTAGGCGGCCAGCGGCAGCTCCAGGCAGTGCTCCGCGGTCACCCACGGGGTGGTCGGCCGCACCGGGTCGACGCCCCGCAGCGCCAGGGTGAAGAGGGTCCGCACCTCCGACGCGCGCCAGCCGCAGCGCACCTCGCGCAGCGCCACACTGGCGGCCCACTCGTAGTCCCAGGCCAGCAGGCCGATCCGCTCCCGCTGCAGGGTCAGCCCGACGACCTGCCGGGTCGGCTCGTCGAGGCTCTCGAGCAGCGCGGCGGTCTGCGGCGCCCGCTCCTCGCCGGTGCGCCGGAAGGCCAGCACGTCGGCCTTCCCGGCCCGGATCAGCCGGCGCCCGAGCTCCGGCGGCATCAGGACGGGGCTTCGCCGGGGCCCGTGCACCCGCGGGAAGGCCGCGCTCCCCAGTGACAGCCCGCCGTCGAGCCGGAAGAACCTTCGCCAGAACATGCAGCTCACCCCCGCCCCAGTCATATCGCACGGGAGCGCCGCCCTGTGGCACCGGAGTGCTGTTCTTTCGCACGGGAGCGCTGCCGTGACGACCAGGAGTACGGTCGGGCCGCCCGGGGCGCGCCGGGTGGGCGCCGGGCGGCCCGAGCGCGGACCTCGCGCGCCGGAGTGGGAACGCCGATCGTCCCGCGATCCGGACACTACCTCCCGGCAAGTGTTGCAGTAGGCAATACTTGTCCCGTGGAGCGCATATCTGATGATCGTAAGAAAGCCGGCGGCGCGGGCGCCGAGCCCGTCGCCGCCGTCCCCGTAGTCGCCGCCGTCCCGGTGGTCGAGGTCGAGCCGGCCCAGATCGACCCGGCCCAGATCGAGGCCTTCCAGACCGCGACCCGCGACCTGATCGGTCTGGCCCTGCGCAGCCTGGAGGTGCTGGCCGGCGAGGTCTCGCTGCCCCAGTTCCGGCTGCTGCTGGTGCTGAACGACCTCGGCTGCAGCCCGTCCTCGCAGGTCGCCCGGGCGCTGGGCCTCGGCGCCTCCTCGGTCACCCGGCTCGCCGACCGGCTGGACGCCTCCGGCCACGTGGTGCGCGGCCGGGACGACCACCACCGCGGCGTGGTCACCCTCGACCTCACCGCCCGCGGGCGCGAACTGGTCGACGAGGTGCTGGCCTGGCGCCGCACCGAGCTCGCCCGGGTGCTGGCCCAGCTGGACCCGGCCGAACGGGCCGCCACCGCCGCCGGTCTGCACCGGGTGCACGAGGTGCTCGCCGCCGAGCACCTGACCTCGGGGCCGGTGGCCCTGTGAGCGCCGCGCAGGCCGCGGGCGGCAGGAACGGTGGGCAGCGGGCGCACCACCTCGGCGACTTCACCCTGACCCCGCGGGTGCTGGTGGTCACCGCCTGGGCGCTGCTGGTCGGCGCCCTCGGCGCGGGCGCCGCCTGGCTGCTCCTCAAGCTGATCGGGCTGGTCACCAACCTGGTCTTCTTCCAGCAGGTCAGCACCCAGATGCGGGCGCCCGGCGGCCACCACCCCTGGTACCTGGTGCTGTTCGCGCCGGTGATCGGCGGGCTGGTGATCGGCCTGATGGCCCGGTTCGGTTCGGAGAAGATCCGCGGCCACGGGATGCCGGAGGCGATCGAGGCGATCCTGACCGGCGGCAGCAAGGTGCTCCCCCGGGTCGCGGTTCTCAAGCCGGTCTCGGCCGCGATCAGCATCGGCACCGGCGGGCCGTTCGGCGCCGAGGGCCCGATCATCATGACCGGTGGGGCGATCGGCTCGATCACCGCCCAGCTGCTGAAGTTCAGCGCGGACGAGCGCAAGGCGCTGCTGGTCTCCGGCGCGGCGGCCGGCATGGCGGCCACCTTCAACTCGCCGATGGCGGCGGTGCTGCTCGCGGTCGAGCTGCTGCTCTTCGAGTGGCGGCCGCGCAGCTTCGTGCCGGTGGTGGCGGCCGTCGGCGTGGCCACCGTCTGCCGCGGCTACCTGCTGGGCACCGCCCCGGTCTTCCCGGTCGACGCGACCGGCCTGCACCTGACCCCGACCGTCGACGTGCTCTGCGTGGTGTCCGGCGTGACCGGCGGCGCGCTGGCGCTGGCGGCCACCTGGCTGGTCTACAAGTCGGAGGACGGCTTCGCCAAGCTGCCGTTCCACTGGATGTGGTGGCCCGCCATCGGCGGCGCGATCATCGGCCTGGGCGGCCTGATCGAGCCGCGCGCGCTGGGCGTCGGCTACGACGTGATCGACCAGCTGCTGACCGGCAAGGCCACCGTCTCGCTGATCATCGGGATCCTCACCGTGAAGACGGTGATCTGGTCGCTCTCGCTCGGCTCGGGCACCTCGGGCGGGGTGCTGGCGCCGGTCTTCATGATCGGCGGAGCCCTGGGGGCGGCCGAGGGGCTGATGTTCCCGCACGTCATCCCCGGCTTCTGGGCGATGATGGGCCTGGCGGCCGTGGTCGGCGGGGTGATGCGCTCGCCGCTGACCGGTGTGGTCTTCACCCTGGAGCTGACCCACGCCTGGGGCGCCGCCCTGCCGCTGCTGATCTCCGCGACGGTCGCCTACGGGTTCTCCGCGCTGCTGCTGAAGCGCTCGGTGCTCACCGAGAAGATCGCCCGGCGCGGCCTGCACCTGACCCGGGAGTACTCCACCGACCCGCTGGAGACCTTCTTCACCGCCGAGGTGATGGACCGTGCGCCGATCACGCTGACCGAGCGCCAGCCGGTCTCCGAGGCGCTGGCCCAGGTCTCCGGCGAGCGCGGGCACCGGCTCTTCCCGGTGCTGGCCGCCGACGGCTCGCTCGCCGGGGTGACCACGGCGCGCGAGCTGCTGGCGGCGGCCGCCCGGCCGGTGGCCGGCGCCGAGACGGTCGGGCAGGTGGCGGGCCCGCCGCAGCTGGTGATCCGGGAGGACCACACGCTGCGTCAGGTGGCCTACCTGTTCGCCGAGACCGGGGTGACCCGGGCGCCGGTGGTGGCGGCCGACGACCCGGGGCGCGGCGGGATCGGCGGGACGCTGGTCGGTCTGGTCGCGCTGCCCGACCTGCTGCAGGCGCGGTTGCACGACCTCACCGAGGAGCACCACCGCCAGCGCACCCTGCCGCGCCAGGCGACGGCCGAGCCGGTCGCCGCGGCGCCGGAGCCGAGCACCGAGCCGGCGGCGGCCACCGCCGTCGCGGCCGGGTGACCCGGCCGCAGACCAGGTGAGGCGACGGCAGGCCGGGTGACCCGGCCGCACGAGGTCGGGTGACGGTTGATCGGGGCCGGTCCGGGATTCCCGGGCCGGCCCCGGTGCATGTCCGGCCATTGATCGGATTGGTTGAGACCTGTTCAACCGCAGTCGGACCATTGGTGGACGAACCAGGACGTTAGGGCCGGTCAGGGGTATCGATACATGACGCATTGGTACAGACCTGTTGACCGAAACCGTCAACAGGACGTACGTTCGGCGCCGATCCGCGGAAGTCGGTCGGGAGGGTGCGCACCCGCCCCGGCCCCAGGTACCCCTCCCCCACGGCGCCCGGACCCCACACCCGGGCGCGACCCCTGGAGCGACCATGACCGAACGCGCCACCGCCGCCCGGCACCTGGCACACCCGCCGGCCGGCCACCGACCGTTCCGCAAGGCGACCGTCCTCGCCACCGCCACCGCGCTGCTCGCGGGCGCGGCCGGCCTGGCCACCCTGACCGGCGGCTCGGCCTCGGCCGCCGGCGTCAACCTGCTGACCAACGGTGACTTCGAGACCGGCACCCTGGCCGGCTGGACCTGCTCCGGCGGGCTCGGCAGCATCACCAGCACCGCCCCGCACGGCGGCAGCTACGCGCTGGCCGGCGCCGCCTCGGCGAGCGACACCGCGCAGTGCTCGCAGACCGTCACGGTCACCCCGAACACCAGCTACACGCTGGCCGGTTGGCTCAAGGGTTCCTATGCGTACCTCGGGGTGACCGGCAGCGGCACCACCGACACCAGCACCTGGACCTCGAACACCGACTGGACGAACCTCAACACCGCCTTCACCACCGGTGCGTCGACCACCTCGGTGACGGTCTGGGTGCACGGCTGGTTCGGGCAGGGGACCTACTACGCCGACGACCTCTCGCTGATCGGGCCCAGCGGCTCGACCGGCGGCAGCACGCCGACCCGGACCAGCTCGCCCTCGCAGAGCACCTCGCCCTCGCAGAGCAGTTCCCCGTCGCAGAGCTCCTCGCCGAGCCAGAGCAGCTCGCCGTCCCAGAGCTCCTCGCCGTCGCAGAGCAGCTCGCCGTCCCAGAGCACGTCGCCGAGCCAGAGCAGCACGCCGACCCAGACCAGCTCCCCGTCGCAGAGCGCCTCGCCCAGCGGCAGCCCCGCCCCCACCGGCGACGGCCTGGTGAGCACCCCGACCGGCGTCACCGCGAGCGTCAGCAACAACACCGTGACCCTGAACTGGTCCGCCAGCACCGACGGCGGCCAGAACGGCAACGTCCCGGCGTACCACGTCTACTCGGGCGGCAACCTGGTCGCCACCTCGATGGGCACCTCGGTGACGGTCAGTTCGCTGCTGCCGGTCAACGCCTACACCTTCACCGTGCAGGGCTACGACACCTCCGGCCACAGCAGCGCCCAGTCCGCCCCGGTCTCGGTGACCACCGGCGCGCTGCCCACCGGTGCGGTGAAGTCGGCCTACTTCTCGCAGTGGGGCATCTACGGGAACCAGTACTACCCGAGCAGCGTGGCGGCCAGCGGCGCGGCCTCCGGGCTGAACGTGATGACCTACGCGTTCGAGAACATCGACCCGACCAACCAGACCTGCTTCGAGACCATCAAGGCCGCCGACACCAACGACGCCGACCCGAACGCGGGTGACGGCGCCGGCGACGCCTTCGCCGACTACCAGAAGTCGTACACCTCGGCGAACAGCGTCGACGGCGGCAACGACGCCTGGAGCCAGCCGATCAAGGGCAACTTCAACCAGCTGCGCGAGCTGAAGGCGAAGTACCCGAACCTGCGCTTCACCCTGTCGCTCGGCGGCTGGACCTACTCGAAGTACTTCTCCGACGTGGCCGCCACCGACGCCTCGCGGAAGAAGTTCGTCTCCTCCTGCATCGACATGTTCATCAAGGGCAACCTGCCCACGGTGTCCGGCGACGCCTCCGGCGGTGCCGCCTCGGCCGCCGGCATCTTCGACGGCATCGACATCGACTGGGAGTACCCGGCCTCGTCCGGCGGCCACACCGGCAACCACTACTCCGCCGCCGACACCGCGAACTACACCGCGCTGCTCGCCGAGTTCCGCAACGAGCTGGACGCCTACGGATCGAGCATCGGCAAGCACTTCCTGCTGACCGCGGCGCTGCCCAGCGGCCAGGACAAGATCGCCAACGTCCAGACCGACCAGATCGGCAAGTACCTGGACTACGGCAACATCATGAGTTACGACATGCACGGCGCCTGGGACGCGACCGGCCCGACCAACCTGCAGGACCCGCTCTACGACAGCCCGGGCGACCCGAGCACCCCGATCGCCCCCGGCACCCAGAAGTACACGGTCGACAACGCGGTGAACGCCTTCCTGAACGGCGATCCTGCCTACGGGATCCCCGGCGGCTTCCCGGCGAGCAAGCTGGTGCTGGGCGTGCCGTTCTACTTCCGCGGCTGGACCGGCGTGCCGGCCGGCGGCAACAACGGCCTGTACCAGAGCGCCACCGGCCCGTCCGCGGCGCAGAGCACCAGCCAGGCGGCCGGCGTGGCCTTCTGGAAGGAGCTGGTGGCCACCGGCAAGACCGGCTCGGCCAACGTCCACTGGGACCCGACCACCCAGAGTTCGTGGATCTACGACGGCACCAACTTCTTCACCGGTGACACCCCGCAGGCCATCGCGGCCCGTGGTGCGTACGCGACCGGCAAGGGCCTGGGCGGCGTCTTCGCCTACTCCCTGGAGGCTGACGACCCGTCCGGCACGCTGGTCCACTCGCTGATCGGCAGCATGAAGTAATTCCCCGGAATTGCCCCCGCCGGCCCCCGCGCATTCCGCGCCGGGGGCCGGCGGTGTTCCGGCGGGTCCCATGCGTCATCACCACCTGCTACCCTCAGCCGATTTCGCGCGGCACACCGCTGCGGACAAAGACGGGGTAACGAGGACAAAACCATGGCAATTCGCCGGGCCAAGCAGAAGGCTCAGGTCATCGAGAAGCTCTCCCAGGTGGCGCCGCCCGGGGAGACGTTCATCGCGTGCGTGCACGTGGAGACCGGGCCCAGCCCGTGGCTCAACGCGATCTTCGACGAGATCCCGGGCCTGGGCCTGATCGTCGCGCTGACCCGGCGCTTCTACTTCCTCACCCTCACCAGCAGCTCGGTGGTGGTCAACACGGCCAGCCGCTGGACCAACCGCCCGGGCGAGGTGGTCGGGGTCTTCCCGCGGCACGCCTTCCCGGTCACCCGGGTCAAGCGGGCCACCGTGTGGAGCTCGATGTACCTGATCTTCCCCGGTGAGACCAAGCCGACCCGGCTGAACATCCACCGCTACTGGCGCAACGAGATGGACCAGCTCTCCGCGGTCTTCCCGCCGGCGGCGATGGCCGACGGCTCGCTGCCGCAGGCGATGACCGGTCAGCTGCCCCCGGCGGACCTGACCCCACTGGCGCCGCAGGGCCAGCCCTACCCGCAGGGCGCGCCGCAGCCCTTCCCGCAGCAGGCCGCGCCGGCCCAGCCCTACCCGGGCCAGCCGATGCCGCCGGCCCCGCCGCAGTACGCGCAGCAGCCGCCGGCCCAGGCGTACCAGCAGCCGGCTCCGGCGCAGCCCTACCCGGGTCAGCCGATGCCGCCGCAGGGCGGCCCGCAGCCCGTCCCGCACCAGGCCCCGCCGGCCGCCAACCCCTACGGCGGCCCGAACCCGTACGGCGGCCAGGCCGGCCAGACCCCGCCGCCGAACTACACGGCGCACCCGGACCAGTACTGAGTCCTCTGTACTCGGTGCACCCCCTCCCACGGGTGGGTGCACCGAGTACGGTGTCCCGGTGAACGATCTCGCCGTCCGTGAGCTGCGGATCCTGGTCGCCGTCGAGCGGACCGGCAGCTTCACCGCCGCCGCCGAGGCGCTGGGCCTGACCCAGTCCGCCGTGTCACACGCCGTCAGCGCCTGCGAGCGCAAGATCGGCGCGGTGCTCTTCGACCGCGGCCGGCACGGCGCCCGCCCCACCCCGGCCGGCGAGCGCGCCGCCGCCCACTCCCGCCGGATCCTGCGCCTGCTCGACGCGCTGCCCGCCGAGGCCCGCGGCGCCGCCACCCGGGAGGTCACCGGGCCGCTGCGGATCGCCGCCTTCCGCAGTGCCGCCGTGCACCTGCTGCCCACCGCGCTGACCCGGCTCGCCGCCGCCCACCCGGGCCTGGCCCCCGAGGTGCGGATCGTCCCGGAGGTCGGCCGCGGCACCGCCGGCGAGGTGCAGGACGGCCGCGCCGACCTCGGCATCGCCACCCTGGGCGGCAGCACCCCGCTGCCCGACGGGGTGCTCGCGGGCGCCCTCTTCGAGGAGGAGTACTCGCTGGTGCACCCGGTCGGCCACCCCGATCCGCGCAGCCTGCCGCTGATCGACTGGACCGAGAACTGCTCCTCCTACACCCGCAGCTGGTGGCAGCAGCAGGACTGGCTGCCCGCGGCGCGGCTGGACGCCGGCGAGGACAGCGTGGTGCTCTCCATGGTGGCCCGCGGGATGGGCATGGCGATCATGCCGCGGCTGGCGGTGCTGGACGCGCCGGCCTCGGTGGTGGTGGCCGACCTCGGCGCGGAGCGGCCCACCCGGACGGTCGGCTACGTGACCACGCCGGAGCTGGCCGGCACCCTGGGCGTGCGGGCACTGATCCGCGAGCTGCGCGGTGCGGCGGCCGGCCCGCTCGCGGCCTGACCGCCCGTGGCCCGATCGGCGGCGGCCTGACCGGCGGCGGATTGGACGCCTCCGGCCCGGGTGGGGTCCACTGGACCGACCGCCACCCCGAAAGGACCACCGTGCCCGAGCCGACCACCGCCCTGACCGCCGACTGCGCCAGTTGCTTCGGCCTGTGCTGCGTGGCCCTGCCGTTCACGGCCTCGGCGGACTTCGCGGTCACCAAGGAGGCCGGCAAGCCCTGCCGCAACCTGGACGCCGAGTTCCGCTGCCGGATCCACACCCGGCTGCGCGAGCAGGGCTTCCCCGGCTGCACGGTCTACGACTGCTTCGGGGCCGGCCAGCAGGTCTCCCAGGTCACCTTCGGCGGCGCCGACTGGCGCAGCGCGCCGCAGACCGCGCGGGAGATGTTCGAGGTCTTCCCGGTCGTGCGGCAGCTGCACGAGCTGCTCTGGTACCTGACCGAGGCGCTCTCGCTGACCCTGGCGGCGCCGCTGCACGGGGAGCTGCGCGCGCTGCGCGGGGAGATCGAGGAGCTGGCCGGCTCCACCGACCCCGGTTTCCTGCTCGCGCTGGACGTGCCGGCCCATCGGGCTCGGGCGAACACCCTGCTGCTGAAGGCCAGCGAGCTGGTCCGGGCCGCCGTGCCCGGCAAGAAGCGCAACCGGCGCGGCGCCGACCTGATCGGCGCCGAGCTCGCCGGCAGCTCGCTGCGCGGCGCGGACCTGCGCGGCGCCTACCTGATCGCGGCCGACCTGCGGAAGGCCGACCTGCGGGCGGCCGACCTGATCGGCGCCGACCTGCGCGACGCCAAGCTGCACGGCGCCGACCTGACCGGGGCGTTCTTCCTCACCCAGCCCCAGCTGAACGCAGCCCAGGGCGACGCCACCACCACGCTCCCGACCGGCCTGGCCCGCCCCGCGCACTGGCGCTGAGCGGGCCGGGGGCGGCCTGCGGTGCTGCTCAGCAGTCCTTGTAGGTGTTGCAGTCCGCCTTCACCAGGGCGTCGACCACCTGCGGGTCGGCGGCACCCCACTCGACCTTGGGCTTGCCGCCCTTCGGGGTGACGGTCCACAGGGCCAGCTCGCTCACCGCGCCGCCGCCGGGAACGCCGATGTACTCGTGCAGCGTGAGGGTCTGGCCGTCGGCCTGCGGGATGGTGATGCTGTCGGCCCAGCCGGCGCCGACCGTGCCGTCACCGAACTCGTGCACATCGGTGGCGCCGGCGGTCTTGGCGCAGTTCCGCACCGCGTCCTGCATCGCGCGGCTGAAGTTGTTGGCGCCCTGCATCTCGATGCTGTTGGTGCCGGTCAGGTGGATGACCGTCTGCTGGGCCTGCCACTGGCCGGCGCCGGCCGTGCCGAGCTTCGCCTGCCCGGCGCTCTCGGCCGGGAAGCTGCGGATGTCGGTGTCGCCGGTGATCTGGGCCTTGCAGAACTGCTCGACCGCGAGCTGCGGGCTGCCGTTGGTGTTGGCGACGGACGCCGGTTCGGCCCAGTGCACGGCGGAGTCCAGCGGGATGTCCTTGGCGGCGATCCAGACGCCGGCCGGCAGCGGCGGGATGGCGCCGGTGTGCGGCGTCGGCGTGCCGTTCGCTCCGCCGGTCGGGGTTGCGGTGCCGGTGCCGGTGCTCGGGCTGCCGGAGGCGTTCGGGTTGGTCTTGGTGGTGGTGTCGTCGGGACCGCAGGCGGTCAGCGTGACGAGCGAGGCCAGGACGGCGGTGCTCGCCGCGAGGAGGGTACGGGTGCGGAGCATGGTGCGACTCGTTCCGGAGGGTGCGGACGGGGACGGGCGAGGGTGTGCCGGGGCCGGCGGGCCCGGGCACGGCCGGGTCAGGAGCCGTAGAGCTCGGTCATCCCGGTGATGGTGTTGTGCGAGTCGACCGTGACGTCGTAGTAGTTCTGGCCGTAGCAGAAGTAGCCGGCCGGCAGCGGCGTGCCCATGTACTGCTTGCCCTGCGGGTCGGCGCACGCCTTCACGTGGGCGATCCCGTTGAGGCCGCCGTCCTTGGCGTCGCTGGTCACCGGGTTGTTCTGGAGGATCACGGTGATCTTGGCCTCCAGCGAGAGGCCGTAGGTCTTCAGGTCGCCGGTGTGCGAGTAGGCGGCGCCCTCGTTCATCGCCGGGTCGCAGTGCATCTGCGCGTCGGCGGCGACCACGTTGTTCATGGCGCCTTCGATGTGGTCGACCCAGATGTACTTGTGGCCGGGCGCCAGGGTCGGGCAGTCGCTGCCGCCCTTGGAGGCGGGCGCGGAGGGCTTGCCGCTGCCGGCGGGCTTGCTGGCCGGGGCGCTCGGCGCGGTCGGTGCGCTGGCCACGGCGCTCGGGCTGGTGGACGCCTTCGCGTTGGTGTTGGTGTCGTCGGGACCGCAGGCGGTCAGCGTGAGCGCGGCCGCGGCGAGCAGGGCAGCACTGATGGCAGGGCGTATGGAAATGATGAGAACCCCCGTGACAGGGCCGGCGGTGCCGGCCCGGTGAACTGAACAGACGTCAGACCGACCGCCGCGGGTGTGGGTCCGGGCGCCGGTTCGGCCGGAAGTGTATAGGCAGCGGAGGACAGTTGTTGAACCGTCATCTTCGACACGCCGAGCCGTTCTCGGCTGCACCGCTGCCCGGTCAGCGGGTGACCGGAATTCGGCCCGGCATGTGGCTGCGGATCGTCGAATGTGCAGGTCAGATGGGCGAATCGGCGTGATCACGGAAACGCGATAGATCGCATTCGGGCTCTCGGGCAGGACACGCGATATGTCGTGTTGACGCGCCCGGCGTCCCGTCCTATGCTCGTAGACGGATATACGGAGACGAGGTGGTGTGCCCGATGGCTCGACGCAAGCTGACGAACGTGCTCGCGCTGGCGGTGCTGGTCATGCTGTCCGAGCGGTCGCTCCACCCGTACGAGATCGCCCAGCTGCTCAAGAGTCGCGGCAAGGACCAGAGCATCAAGATCAACTACGGCTCGCTCTACACCGTGATCCAGAACCTGGAGAAGCACCGCTTCATCGAGGAGGTCGGCACCGAGCGCGACGGGCGACGCCCCGAGCGCACGGTCTACGGCATCACCCCGGCCGGCGACGCCGAGATGCGCGACTGGCTCGCCGAGCTGATCGGCACCCGGGAGAAGGAGTACCCGAGGTTCGAGTCGGCGCTCGCGCTGGTCGGGCCGCTGCACCCGGACGAGGTGACCCGGCTGCTGCGGCAGCGGCTCACCGCGCTGGACGCGGAGGTGGCCGCCGCCCGGGCCGGCCTCGCCGAGCTGCAGGGGCTGCTGCCGCGACTCTTCCTGCTGGAGGTCGAGTACGCGGTGGCGATGGCGGTCGCCGAGGCCGACTGGGTGCGCGCCCTGCTCACCGAGCTGACCGACGGCACGCTGGACGGCCTGGCCGGTTGGCGCAGCTACCACGAGACCGGGCAGGCGCCCGAGGAATGGACGGACCTGGAGGAACGGATCCAGGAGCAGCAGCGCGGCTGACCACGGCCCGCCCGACACCACAGAAGAACCCGACACAACAGAAGAAGAGGCCCCCGCGGGGTGCGGCAACACCGCGCGGGGGCCCGGAACCACTCACCAGACCTGCGGCAACAGGCTGTGACACCGGCTGCGTTGAACCCAACGATCGGCATCAGTGGAGATGGCACACACCCTCCATGGTAGCCGGGCAGCCTCGGCACACCCTGGGCGCACGCCGCCCGCAGGTCGTCAACCACCCGACCTGAAGGGACGCGAGAGCGCCATGACCACCCTGCACAGCACCCGGGCCCCGGCCCGGTCGCGGACCACCGCCGTCCTCGCCGAGGACCTGGTCAAGACCTACCCCGGCAAGGGCAAGGCCCCCGCCGTCCGGGCCCTGGACGGCCTCGGCATCGAGGTCGAGGCCGGCACCGTCTTCGGGCTGCTCGGCCCGAACGGCGCCGGCAAGTCGACCACCATCAAGATCCTCACCACCCTGGCCACCGCCGACTCGGGCCGCGCCCTGGTGGCCGGCCTGGACGTGGCCCGGGACCCCGCCGCGGTGCGCCGCGCGATCGGCGTGGTGGCCCAGCGCTCGGGCGCCGACCCGGTGGCCACCGGCCGGGAGAACCTGCGGCTCCAGGGCCGCCTGTACGGGCTGCGCGGCCGCGCCCTGGAGGGCCGGGTGGACGAGCTGCTGCGCCGCTTCGACCTGGTCGGGCCCGCCGACCGCCCGGTGCGCGGCTACTCCGGCGGCATGCAGCGCCGGCTCGACGTCGCGCTCGGACTGGTGCACCGGCCCCAGGTGCTCTTCCTGGACGAGCCCACCACCGGGCTCGACCCCGAGGCCCGCACCGCGATGTGGGAGGAGATCGACCGGCTCGCCGCGGGCGAGGGGCTGACCGTGCTGCTGACCACCCACTACCTCGACGAGGCCGACCGGCTGGCCGCCCGCCTGGCCATCGTGGACCGCGGCCGGGTGGTCGCCGCGGGCACCCCCGACGAGCTCAAGGGCCAACTGCGCGGCGACGCCGTGCAGGTCGAGCTGCCGGCAGCGCCCGGGGCGGACGAGCCGCTGGTGTATGCCGCGCTCGGCCAGGTCCCCGGGGTCGGCGAGGTCGCGGTGCACGGCCGCACCGTGATCGCCCGGGCCGCCGACGGGGCGGCCGCCGTCCCCGCGGTGCTCGCCGCGCTGGACCGCTGCGGCCACCCGGCCGTCGCGGTCCGCCTCGCCCGGCCCTCGCTGGACGACGTCTACCTGCGGCACACCGGCCGCAGCTTCGCCCAGGCGGACCACACCGCCGCGCCGGAAGGAGCAGTCCGATGACCGCCGCCGTCCAGTCCGCCGCCGGCCCCGCCGCGGCCGCCCGTCCCGCCGGTGCACTGCGCCAGAGCTGGTACCTGACCCAGCGCCAGCTGATGGTCTTCGCCAAGCAGCCCGCCTACCTGGTGATCACCCTGATCCAGCCGGTGATCTGGCTCTTCCTGTTCGGCGCGCTGTTCAAGCGGATGGCCGAGCTGCCGGGCTTCGGCTCCGGCTCCTACCTGGGCTACCTGGTGCCCGGCGTGGTCGTGATGAGCGCCGTCTCCGCCAACATGTGGGCCGGGATGGGGACCCTGGAGGAGATCGAGCGCGGCACGCTCAACCGCTTCCTGGTCGCACCGGTGCGCCGCGGCGCGCTGCTGAACGCCAACGTGCTGTCGCAGGGCATCACCACCGCGCTGCAGTCGGTGCTGATCATCGCGCTCGGTGCGCTCGGCGGGGCGCACTACCCGGGCGGCGCGGCGGGGTTGGCCGTCCTGGTGGTGGCCTCCTCGGTGCTCGGCACGGTCTTCGGGGCCTGCTCCAACGCGCTGGGCATGCTGGTGCGGCAGCGGGAGAGCATCATCGGCATCAACACCTTCCTGCTGCTGCCGCTCACCTTCCTCTCCTCGGCCTTCATGCCGGCCGCCCTGATGCCGCACTGGATCCGGGTCACCGCGCGGTTCAACCCGATGAACTGGACCCTGGAGGCCACCCGGGCGGCGATGCGCACGACGCCCGACTGGGCCTCGGTGGCCGGCCACGGCGGGGCGCTGCTCGCGCTGGCCGCCGTCGCGGTGGGGCTGTCGCTGACCACCTTCCGGGCCTACCAGCGCTCGGTCTGACCGGCCCCGATCCCGGAGCGTGACCGACCTGGTCCGGGTCATCGACCGGCGCTGACACTCCGTCAGCGCCGGTCACTCCTTTTCCAGTTCACCACGACTTCACCACCGAACAGCTCCGGCCCCCTGTCGCGTTCAGCCTCGGCGTGGCAGCCTGTGGCCCGCACCACGGGGGGCACCGCTGTGTTCCCCCGAACGGCGATCCACGCGCGTTCCGCCGCGGGGCGCGCGATCGCGCCCAGAGAGGGAGCCGAATGCGCAAGAGCAAGGTGCTGGCCCTGTCGCTCGCGGCCGGGTTGGGGCTCGGCATGGTGTCGGCCCAGGCGGCCTCCGCCGCCGACGCCCACCACCGGCCCAGGCAGGCGAGTTGTCAGATCTCGGCCGACGGCCGCGACGTGCAGCACGTGATCTACCTGCAGTTCGACAACGTGCACTTCACCCGGGACAACCCGAACGTGCCCTCCGACCTGGAGCAGATGCCGCACCTGCTCGACTTCCTGGAGAGCAACGGCACGCTGGACGACAACCACCACACCCCGCTGATCGCCCACACCGGTGACGACATCCTGACCTCGATCACCGGCCTCTACGGCGACCGGCAGGGCCAGGCGGTGTCCAACTCGTACCGCTACTACAACCCGAACGGCACCACCAACTCGGCCAGCAGCTTCGCCTACTGGACCGACGGCGTGGCCGACACCTCGGTGCCGACCCCCGCCGACGCCGCGCCGACCATGGTCGGCCAGGACGGCAAGAACGCCCCGGCGCCGTGGGCCGCCTACACCAAGGCGGGCTGCGACTTCGGCTCGGTCTCGATGGCCAACACCATCCTGGAGAACACCAACGTCGACATCAACAAGGTGTTCGGCCCGAACTCCGCGCAGGCGGCCGAGGCCAAGGCCAACCCGGCCAAGGCCCAGGCCGACTACGTCGGCATCGGCGTCCACTGCGCGCAGAAGTCGGACCTGTGCGCCAAGGGCGGCGCCTCCCCGGACCTGCTGCCGGACGAGCCGGGCGGCTACAACGGCTACCAGGCGCTGTTCGGGGCCAAGTCCGTGGACCCGGCGATCAGCGCGAACGGCGTGGTGAAGAACACCGCCGGCAAGCCGATCACCGACCCGAGCGGCAACCCGGGCTTCCCGGGCTTCGACTCGATGACCGCCGACAACTCGCTCGGCTACGTGGCCCAGATGCAGGAGGCCGGCGTCCCGGTCACCTACGCCTACCTCTCGGACGCGCACGACCAGCACAGCGCGAACGGCACCGCCTACGGCCCGGGCGACCCGGGCTACACGGCGCAGCTGAAGGCCTACGACACCGCCTTCGCGAGCTTCTTCAAGCGGATCCACCAGGACGGCCTCAACGCGGACAACACCCTGTTCGTGGTGACCTCCGACGAGAACGACCACTTCGTCGGCGGCCAGCCGACCCCCGCGGGCTGCGACGGGGTCACCGTCCCGTGCAGCTACCAGCAGATCGGCGAGGTGAACGCCAACGCCCGCGGCCTGCTGGCCACCCAGCAGGGCATCACCACCCCGTTCCAGGTGCACGCCGACTCGGCGCCCAACTTCTACCTGAACGGCAACCCGGCGCCCGACGCCCCGGTCACCCGCGCCTTCGAGCAGGCCTGGTCCAAGGTGACCGCGGTCAACCCGATCACCGGGAAGACGGACACCGTCTCCAGCTACCTGGCGGACCGCACCGAGCAGAAGATCCTGCACATGCAGACCGGGGACCCGCTGCGCACCCCGACCTTCACCTCCTTCGCCGACCCGGACTACTACGTCTACGCCGGCGGCGGCAGCTGCCCGACGGCCGCCTCCTGCGTGGCCCTCGGCCCGGAGTACGCGTGGAACCACGGTGACTTCTCGCCGGACATCAACACCACCTGGCTCGGCCTGGTCGGCCCGGGCGTGCGCAACCTCGGGGTGACCGACCAGGTCTGGTCGGACCACACCGACATCCGCCCGACCATGCTGGCGCTGCTCGGCCTCAGCGACCCGTACACCCACGACGGCCGGGTGCTGACCGAGTTCCTGAACCACTGGGCGCTGCCGCACAGCCTGGCCCGCAGCACCCAGGCCTACCAGCAGCTGGCCGCGGCCTACAAGCAGCTGGACGCCGGGGTCGGCCAGTTCGCCACCGCGACCCTGAAGACGGCGACCAAGGGCATCGAGTCCACCAGCCCCGGTGACGCCCAGTACCAGGCGACCAGCGCGAAGCTGACCGCGCTCGGGGCCCAGCGCGACCAGCTGGCCGGCCGGATCGCCCAGGTGCTGGACCGGACCGCCTTCGGTCACCAGAAGCTCGACCACGACCAGGCGCGCGCCCTGCTGGCGCAGGCGGACGACCTGCTGAACCAGGCGCAGCAGCTGGCCGCCTGACGGCGCTCCGATCGCTCCGCACCCGTCCGGCCGCCCCGGGGTCGCACCGCGCCCCGGGGCGGAGGAGTGTTGTGTCGCAAATGAACAGCCCGTCCCCCCCCCACGGCCCCCCCCCTCCCATGTCACCACCACCCCCCCCCC
>NZ_JBNQTI010000086.1:0-35298 GCF_050325825.1 Kitasatospora sp. LaBMicrA B282 | reverse complement strand
GCCCGAGGCGGCGGTCGCCGCCCTGGCGCCGCTGGTCGCGGCGGCCGCCGCGGCCGCCGGCTCCTCGATCGGCGCGCTGCCCGTCGAGCACGTGCAGGCCTGCCTGGCCAACGCCGACCTGCCGGTGGAGGAGCAGCGGCTGGAGCAGGCGCTGGCCGCGCACGGCTGGGGCCGCACGGTCGCCGTCGCCAACGACACCTTCGGACTGCTCCGGGCCGGCACCGACCGCCCGTTCGGCGTGGCCGTGGTCTGCGGCGCCGGGATCAACTGCGCGGGCCTGCTGCCGGACGGCCGCACCGCGCGCTTCCCCGCACTGGGCCAGCTCACCGGCGACTGGGGCGGCGGCCAGGGGCTGGCCGCCGAGGCCATGTGGCACGCCGCCCGGGCGGAGGACGGGCGCGGCCCGGCCACCGCGCTGGCCGCCGCGATCGCCGGCCACTTCGGGCAGCGCAGCGCCACAGCGGTGGCCGAGGCGATGCACCTGGCCGAACTGCCCCGGGAACGGCTCCACGAGGTGGTGCCGCTGATCTTCGCCTGTGCCGAGCAGGACGACCCCGCGGCCCTGGCGCTGATCGACCGCCAGGCCGACGAGATCGCCCGGCTGGCCACGGTCGCGCTCACCCGGCTGGACCTGCTGGACACCCCGGTCCCGCTGGTGCTCGGCGGCGGGGTACTGGCGGCCGGGCACCCGCTGCTGCTGGACAACCTGGCCGCCCGGCTGCACGGCACCGCCCCGCAGGCCCGCCCCCGGATCGTCACCGCCCCGCCGGTCCTGGGCGCGGCCCTGCTCGGCCTCGACCACCTGGCCACCGCCGGCCTCGGCGGCGGACCGGCGGCCCAGCACCGCCTGCGCGCCACGTACGGCGGCGCGAGCCCGGTGGCGGCGTAGGAGGAGGGGGCGGAGTCTGCCCCGCTCGGCGGCCTCCCCCCTGCTCCCCCTCTCCCCTCCTCCCCTTCTCCCTTGCCCCCTGTACCTACTGGTATGTACGCTTCCTCGTATGACCACCACCGACCGCGCGAGCGCCGCGGAACGCCTGATCGAGAGCACCCGCGAGCTGCTCTGGGAGCGCGGCTACGTCGGCACCAGCCCGAAGGCGATCCAGCAGCGCTCCGGGGTCGGCCAGGGCAGTATGTACCACCACTTCGACGGCAAGCCGGACCTGGCGCTGGCCGCGATCTCCCGCACCGCGGCCGAACTGCGCACCAAGGGCGAGGCCCAACTGGACGCACCCGGCACCGCACTGGACCGGATCACCGCCTACCTGCGCCGCGAGCGCGACGTGCTCAAGGGCTGCCCGGTCGGCCGGCTCACCCAGGACCCCGAAGTGATGGCCGACCCGACGCTGCGCCGGCCGGTCGAGGAGACCTTCGACTGGCTGCGCGGCCGCTTCACCGACCTGCTCGCCGAGGGCCGCGCCGCCGGGGAGTTCACCCCCGCCCTGGACCCGGCGGCCACCGCCGCCACCATCGTCGCCGTCCTCCAGGGCGGCTACGTGCTGGCCCGCGCGGCCGACGAGACCGCGCCCTTCACCGCCGCCGTCGACGGCGTGCTCGGCCTGCTCGCCGCCGCCGGCCCCACCGCCGAGCGACGGAGCTGAGCCGGTGCAGGCGATGCAGTACTCGTTGACCCTGCCCGCCGACTACGACATGGCCGCCTTCCGGGAGCGGATCCTCGGCATCCGGCACGTCTACGACGACCTGCCGGGCCTCGGCCTCAAGGCCTACCTCTGGCGCGAACGCGGCGTGGCCGGCTCACCGGTCAACCAGTACGCGCTCTTCTACCTCTGGCACGACGCGGCCGCGATGGCCCACTTCCTGACGAGCGCCGACCGCTTCGGCCGGATCGCCGACTTCGCCGGCCGGATCCCGGTCCACTCCTGGACCAGCCTGGCCACCACCGCCGGCCCCGCCCGCACCGCACAGCCCACCACCGCCGCCCGCCGGGTGATCCCCTTCCCACCCGCCACCGACGGCACCGACGGCCAGGCCCTGATCGACCGCGAACTCGCCGCCCTGGCCGACCTGGCCGGCCACCCCACCCTGCACACCGCCGCCCTCGTCCTCGACCCGCACACCTGGCACCTGGTCCGCTTCACCCTCTGGTCCACCCCGGTCCCGCCCGAGGAGGCGGCCACCGCCGAGTGCTTCGAGGTGCTCCACGTCTCCACCCCGGACCTGGACGCCCTGCCGGAGGGCCGGGCCTGGTGACAGCGGTCCGGATCACGTCCAGCCGTACAGCATGACCGGATCGACGAGCCGGATGTCGCCGGACGCAGCCGCGGCCAGCCGGGCCTTGTCGTTGAATCCGGCGCCGCGCCGGGCTGGTCATCGGTGATGGACCGGGTCAGGGCCGCCCACTCGTACTCGCGGTCGAACATCTCGGTGGGTTGGTCCACAATCACTTCCCGCACCCGGAAATATAGGGTTCTACTTCTATAAAGCATGCCCCTATATCACTGCCCGGGGCGGACCGATGGCACGATGCCACGGGCTTTGCCGCGCCGGCGTCAGTGGCGGGGCAGGCGGACCGTGAAGAGTTGTCCGCCCGGGTCCGGGGTGAGGGTGGGGGTGAGGACGGTCGGGTCCAGGCCGAGGGCCAGGGTGTGGCCGGTGGCGTCGATGGAGGTTGCGATGCCGGCGGTGGCGGTGGCCGAGCCGGCGGGGAGTTGGTAGATCCGGTCGGTGGTGGCGGTGTGCAGGTCGTAGCGGTAGAAGGAGAGCGCCTGGGTGGCGCCGCCGGGGAGCAGGTTGTCGGCGGTGGAGGAGAAGTAGGCGTAGTGGCCGTCGGCGGTCAGGCCGATCTCGTCGGCGTCCCGGTCGCCCGCGGCGGCCACCGTGGTGGTGCCGGTGCGCAGGTCGCGGACCAGGACCTGGCTGGGGGCGCGGAAGTCGTTGTCCAGGGAGGTGAAGACCAGGTAGCGGCCGTCGGCGCTGAGCGAGCCTCGGGTGGCTGCGGCCACCGTGCCGTCGGGTTCGACGCTGGCCACGGTGGTCGCGCCGGTACGCAGGTCGTGCAGGTAGTAGGGGTAGAAGCGGGGCAGTCGGATGTCCTGCGGCGCGGCCGGGGTCGGGGTCGGGGTCGGCGTGGGTCCGCCGAGGGTCCAGTCCCGGGAGTTGAAGATGACCCGGGAGCCGTCGGCGCTGATCTGCGGGCGGAACGAGGAGAGGGTGGCCTGACCGCCGTCGCTGTGCACCGAGACCCGCACGGTTGTGCCGGTGCAGCGGTCGAACACGAAGACGTCCTGCACCTGGTTGGTGTCCCCCGGCACCAGGTCGGCGCGGCTGGAGCCGTAGGCGACGTACCGGCCGTCGGCGCTGATGCTCGGCTGGGCGCTGTCGCCGACCTCCGGCTTGCTGCGGTCGCCGGCGCTGACCAGTCGGGTGCGGCCGGTGCGAAGGTCGTGCAGGTAGACGTTGGAGACGCCCTTGGTGGTGCCGGGGACCAGGTCGTCGGCGTAGGAGGTGAAGGCGACGTAGCGGCCGTCGGCGCTGATGGAGCCGTCGTAGCTGATCCCGTCCGGCTGGGCGCCGGCGTCGGTCAGGTCGACCCGGACGATGCGGCCGGTGCGCAGGTCGCAGCGGTAGATCCCGCCCTGGCCGTTGTTGCCCTGCGGCGTGAGGTTGTCGGCGGGCGAGTCGAACAGCAGGTAGCGGCCGTCGGCGCTGAGCTGGTCGGGGTAGCTCGCCTTGTCGGGCTGCGCCCCGCCGGGTGCCAGGCAGACCTGGACGGCGGTGGGCGGCGCGGCGTCGGGCGCCGCCGCACCGGCGGGTGCCGCGCCGGCACCGGCGAGCACGGCGGCCGCGGCGCAGGCGCCCGCGGCGGTCAGGAGTTTGGCACGGTCGAGTCCGAGCATGGTTCCCCTCCCAGGTGGCCGCCCCCGGGCGGCCGACGGATGTACGGACTGACGGACGTACGGACCTACGGACTGACGGGCGAACGCCACGAGCCAACCGGCCGCCGGGGAGCGCGTCAACCGGGACGGGAACAATGTCGACACTTCGCCATTGGCTTGACAGAACGTCAGACTGCCTAGTGGAAGCCGGAGTTCAGGCGGCGCCCGTCACTTCTGCTCCCGCTCCCGCTGCCGGCGGCGCCAGGCCCAGACGCCGATCGCCAGTAGCACCAGCGCGCCGACCACCACCGCGAGCACCGTGCCCACCAGGTGCTCCACCCGGGCGTAGGCGGTGCCGGCGGCGAAGCCGAGCAGGGTGTAGCCGACGCCCCAGAGCAGGCCACCGGCGGCGTTGAACAGCAGGAACCGGCCGTAGGGCATCCGGGAGACGCCGGCCAGGGTGGGCACCAGGGCCCGGAAGAGCGCGACGAAGCGGCCGAAGAAGACCGCCGCCGGGCCCCTGTCGCGGATGAACGCCCGGGCCCGGTCCAGCTTGCCCTGGTGCCGCACCGCGGGACGGCTGGCCAGCAGCTTCGGCCCGAAGTACCGCCCCACCGCGTACCCGGCGGTGTCCCCCAGCACCGCCGCGAGCACCACCACCGCCATCAGCACCGGCAGGCTCACCCCGCGGTGCGCGGCCGCGATGGTGCCGCCGAGCACCGCCGCGGTCTCGCCGGGCAGCACGAAGCCGACGAAGAGCGCGTCCTCGGCGAAGACCAGTGCGGCCACCACCGCGTACACCACGGGGCCGGAGAGCCCGCCGAGCCAGTGGGTGATCGAGCCCAAGGCGGCCGCTCCTTTCGCCGGACCCCCACCCCTCCACGGTAGCGGCGGCCCACCCGCGCACCAGCCGGGCGGGCCCCGCCCGCCGCACCCCTCGACCACCGGGGCTGCGGGCTCCGACCACCGGCCACTACCGGAGCGGCGAGATCCGCAGCTCCCGGGCGGTCGCCTCGGCGAGCAGCGGGTACGGCGCCTCGACCGGCAACAGCGCAGCGGCCGCGGCCCGGTCGCCGGCCCGGACCAGCCGGCCCACCTCGTGGGCGAGCGGCGTCACGTCGTGCACCGCGCGCAGCCAGTGGTCCGCGTAGTCGCGGGTGGCCCGGCCGGCCAGGCCCAGCTGGAGCGAGCGGTAGGGCAGCGGATTGAAGTCCAGGTCCCGCTCGGGGTCCCACTGCACCCGGACCGTGCTCTCCTTCAGCTGCCGCGCCCAGGTCGCCCGGTCGGGGTGCACGTCGCGGTCGTAGTGCGAGAGCACCGCCTGCGCCAGCGCCTCCTCGAAGCCGGCCCGGCTGATCTCCAGGGCCAGCACCACCTCCTGGCCCTCCTTGGCGGCGTACCCGCAGCGGTACATCATCCAGCGGAAGCTCGGCTTGATCCAGGTCATCCGGCTGCGGCTCCAGGCCTCCGGGAACGCCTGGTCCCGGACGGTGGGCAGCCCGATCTCCGGCCGGTAGGCCTGGTAGACCGTCACGGTCTCTGCCGTGTGGGCCGCGCGGATCTGGCGCAGCGGCGGGGTGCCGGAGTCGGCGGCGGAGTCGAACGCCGGGTCGGCGGCGATGGGGTTCGGGTTCTGCACGGGGTCAGTCTGCCCGGACCGGCGCCCGCGGCGCGCCAGGTTTTCACGGGGTCCCCCGCCCGCCCCCACCAGGGCCGGAGTTGGGGTGAACTTGGGCTCCCCATGGGACATCGGGAATCTCCACGTGATGCCCCCGTTGCGTAGCCGAGACCTTGGGCGCGACGGCTTGTTAGGTGAGCCTTGCCTGCCTTACTGTCTGCGGTCGAGACCCTCCTCCCGACCCCACCGGAGCCTTCATGTCCAGCGGCCAGATCACCCTCCTCGGGGCCATCGCTGGTTTCACCATCTACCTCGGCCTGCCGATCGGACGGCTCCGCAACCCGGCGCCCCGCCTGCGGGCCGGCCTGAACGCCCTGGCCATCGGCATCCTGATCTTCCTGGTCTGGGACGTGCTGACGCACGCCTGGGACCCGACCGACGCCGCCCTGACCGACAAGCACTGGGGCACCGCGGTCAGCGGCGCCCTGGTGCTGGCCGCCGGGCTCGGCGTGGGCCTGGTCGGACTGGTCTACTACGACCGCTGGAACGCCCGGCGCCGGGCCAAGGCGGCGGGCGCCGAGGGCGGCAAGGCCGGCGCGGCCGAGCTGGCGATGATGATCGCGGTCGGCATCGGCCTGCACAACTTCGCCGAGGGCCTGGCGATCGGCAACTCCGCCGCCCGCGGCGAGATCTCGCTGGCCGTGCTGCTGATCATCGGCTTCGGCCTGCACAACGCCACCGAGGGCTTCGGCATCGTCGCGCCGCTGGCCGCCGAGGGCACCCGGCCGTCCTGGGGCAGCCTCGGCCTGCTCGGCCTGATCGGCGGCGGCCCGACCTTCGCCGGCACCCTGGTCGGCCAGCACCTGGTGAACGACAAGCTGAGCATCGCCTTCCTGGGCCTGGCGGCCGGCTCGATCCTCTACGTCGTCATCGAGTTGCTCTCGGTGGCCCGCCGGGCCAACATGAAGGAGCTGACCACCTGGCTGATCCTGGCCGGCGTGCTGCTCGGCTTCGCCACCGACGCGGTGGTCACCGCCGGCGGGGCGTGATCGACCGCGGGGCGTGATCGACCGCGGGACCGCACGCGAGTCCGAACGCGGGACCGCACGCAGGACCCGATGCTTGAGGGGGGCGCCGATTCGGCGCCCCCTCAAGCGTTCCCGCGTCAGTCGATCTCGTCCGCCGGTCGCAGCACCCGGCCCGGCACCGGCGAGGAGAGCAGCACCGAGGTGGTGGTGCGCCCGAGCGAGGAGAGCCGCTCCAGCAGCTCCTCCAGGTGCCCGGTGTCCCGCACCGCGATCCGCAGCAGCCAGCAGTCCTCGCCGACCACGTGGTGCACCTCCAGCACCTCCGGGCGGTCGATCAGCTCCTGGGTGCGGAAGTGGCACAGGGTCAGGCCGCCGTGCGGGGCGAGCCGGACGTAGGCCTGGATCGCGTAGCCGAGCAGCGCGGGCGCGACGGTGGCGGCGTACCCGGTGATCACCCCGCGCTGCTCCAGCCGCCGGATCCGCTCGCCGACCGCCGCCGGGCTCATCCGCACCCGCCGCCCCAGCTCGCTGAGGGTGATCCGCCCCTCGGTCTGGACCAGCGCGAGCAGCTTCCGGTCGACCTGGTCGAGGCCCGCCGCGGAATCCTCGGCCGCGGGCCGCGAACGGCCGTGATCTTTCGGCGTGACGGCCCGATCCCCCATGACTTCCCCTTCAACTAGCCCGCTGACCAGGCGAAACTTACACCAGCACGGAACGACGACAGGGGAGTTGGAGATGCCGACGGTGTGCGTGATCGGCGGCAGCCGGTACTTCGGCCGGCGGTTGCTGGAGCGGCTGCGGGACGCCGGCTGGGCGGTCACCGTGGTCAACCGCGGCTCGGCGGCGGCGCCGCCCGGGGTCGAGCAGCTGACCGCGGACCGGAACGACGAGGCGGCGCTGACCGCCGCGCTCGGCGACCGCCGGTTCGACGTGGTGATCGACCAGGTCTGTTCGGACCCGACCACGGCGGCGCTGGCCCACCGGGTCTTCGCCGGCCGCACCGGGCGCTACGTGCTGACCTCCAGCGTCGAGGTGTACAGCGCGCTGGACGCGGCCGACCCGCTGCCCGAGGAGGCCTTCGACGCCGCCCGCCACCCGCTCACCTTCGAGCTGCCCGCCGACCCGGCGGCCGCCTACGCCGAGGGCAAACGGCAGGCCGAGGCGGTCTTCGCGCAGACGCCGGGCCTGCCGTACGTCGCGGTGCGCTGCGCCCACGTGCTCGGCGGCGGCGCGGCCGACTTCACCGGCCGGCTGGACCACTACCTGACCCGGCTGCGCACCAGTGCGCCGATCGCGGTGCACCCCGAGAGCCGGCCGGCCACCTTCATCGCGTACCAGGAGATCGCCGACTTCCTGCTCTGGGTGGCCGGGCAGGAGTTCACCGGCCCGGTCAACGCCTGCTCGCACGGCGAGCTGGACGTCACCGGGCTCTGCGCGCTGATCGGCGGCGAGCCGGTCTGGGCAGCAGCGGCGGCGGCAACGGGCGGCGCCTCACCGTTCTCCTTCGAGCGGCACTACGCGATGGACAACGCCCGGGCCGAGCGGCTCGGCTACCGCTTCGGCACGGTCACCGACTGGCTGCCCGGCGTGCTCGCGCAGGCCCGCGCCGCGCACTGAGACGCCGGCCGGCCGCACGCCACCCGATGCGCCGTCAGCGCTCGCCGAGCTCGGCGTGCACCCAGGCCGCCAGGTGCCGGGCGCAGTCGTCCACCGAGTCCCGCCAGGCCCGGTCCGCGCCCTCGCCGGCCTGGTCGCTGACGTACTTGACCAGCCGCACCGGCACCCCGACCCGCTGCGCCACACTGGCCAGCGCGTAGCCCTCCATGTCCACCAGGTCGGCCAGCTCGGCCAGCCGCGCCCGGGCCCCCGGCTCGGAGACGAAGAGGTCGCCGGTGGCCAGGGTCAGCCCGGCCTCGGCCACGGTGAGCGGGCCGCCCTGGCTGCGGCCGGTGAGCGCGGCCAGCACCGAGGTGTCCAGGTCGTGCTCCAGCACGGTGGCGACCTGGTGGATCTTCCCGTCCAGCCCCGCGCGCAGCGCGCCGGCGGTGCCCAGGTTGACCACCTCGGTCGGGCGCGGACCGCTCGCCAGCACGGTGGCCAGCGCGGCCGCGGCGTTCACCTTGCCGATGCCGGTGAGCAGCACCGGCAGGTCGGTGCCGAGGTGGGCGGCCTCCTCCGGGACGGCCAGGACCAGGAGCGGGCGGTGCGGGGCGACGGTTCCGATCAGCTGCATGCGGTGATCGTAGCCGCGGCCGCGGTGCGGCGGTCGAACCGCCGTTCAGCCGCCGAAACGCCCTTCGGCCGTCGAAGCGCCATTCGGTCGGCGAGTCGCCGTTCAGCCGCCGAAGCGGTGCTTCAGGTTGGGGTCGTCCAGCCACCAGGGGCGCAGGCCGACCTCCGCCTCGACCGGCGCGGCACCCTCGGCGCCCTCGCCGTCCGCCGCGCCCGGCTCGCCCACGGTGGCCGCAGTGGCCGCGGCCTTGGCCGCCGCGGCCGCGAACTGCGCGTCCAGTGCGGCGTCCACCGCGGCCGTCTCGGCGCGCCCCTCCACGATCATCCGACGGATCAGCGCGCACAGGAACGGCAGGCCGACCAGGTCGCCCAGCACCCAGAGGCTGTTGCCGCCCCAGGTCTGGTCCTGCGCGATGCTCGGGCCCCAGGGCCGGCCCAGCGCCACGTAGTAGTGCTCGGCGACGATGTGACCGCCGTAGATCAGCACGATGCCGAGCGCCGCGTCGAAGATCACCTCGGCGAAGGTGATGAAGAGGCCGAGCAGGTGCGGGTACTCGTGCCCGACCGGGTCCAGCTGCAGCCGCGGCCAGAAGTAGGCCAGCCCGAGCAGCACCAGCGAGACGTGCAGGCCGATGTTCCAGGCGCCGCTGCTCAGGCTCTTCTCGTACCAGGGGGTGAAGTAGAGCAGCCACGGCGGGGCCATCAGCAGGGCGGTGGAGACCGCCGGGAACATCAGCAGCTTGGACGGCCGGCTGCGCAGCGCCCGGAGGATCCGCTCCCGGCGGGCCGGCGGTGCGGCCTCCACCAGCAGCGAGACCGGCGCGCCGAGCGCGATCAGCAGCGGGACCAGCATCAGCAGCAGGACCACCTGCACCGCGCGGTCGGTGAACAGGATCCGCTCATACACCCCGATCCCCGAGCAGGTGACCCAGATCCACAGCAGCAGGCCGCCGAAGAAGGCCAGCGTGCGGGTGGGCTGCCAGCGCTGCCCGGACCGGGCCAGGGTGCGCAGACCGAGCAGGTAGCCGCCGCCGAGCAGGGCGCAGAGCGCCAGCACCACCGGCTCGGCGGTCCACGAGGTGGCCAGGTCGGACCACTGCCAGGCCGGCGGGCCGTGGTAGCCGGCGGCCTGGGCCAGCAGGACCGGGCTCATCTGTGCTGTGCTCTGCATCGTTCGCGCTCCATGCTCCGCCGGGTGCGGCGCCTACCGGGCCATCATGGCCGACGGGTAGTCGATCACCGGCAGCGGGGCACCGGCGCGCCGGGCGGCCGGCCGTCCGCGGAGGCGTCCCGTCACGGAACCGCATTAAGGTGCACTCGCGTCTTGGCGCAAGTCACGTGTGGCCGTCGGAGCCGGTGGCCATACTGCTGGCAGTTGGGCGATCCCGACCGTCGGGGCGCCTCGGGGAGGGTGGGGCGGGGTGGCGACTCACGTGTCGGCGGCGGTGCCGTCGGGGCCGGGCGGTGGGACACCGCCGGCGAATGCACAGCCGGTTCCACAGCCGACGGGTCCACAGCAACCGGGTTCACCGCCGACGGGTCCCGGGCGGTCCGCCTGGAGCCGCCGGCTCGAGCAGTGGCGGGCCGCGGCCCGCACCGTGCCCGGGCAGCTGCGGCTGACCGGCGTCGCGCTGGTGCTGCTGGTGCTCGGCTTCGGCGCGCTGACCGGCTGGCAGGTGGCCGACCGCAGCAGCGCCGCCGACCAGGTGCTGACGCACAGCCAGCCGCTCGACCAGACCGCGGCCCAGATCTACCGCTCGCTGGCGGACGCCGACACCACCGCCGCGCAGGGCTTCCTGCTGGCCGGCAACGAGCCGCAGGAACTGCAGCAGAAGTACCAGAAGGACCTGTCGGACGCCGCCCAGCTGCTCACCCGGGCCGCCGCCCAGAGCGTCGGCAACGACCAGGCGCAGACCAGCATCGAGCAGCTCAACCAGCAGCTGCCCGACTACGCCGGCCTGGTGGAGACCGCCAAGACCGACGACCGGCAGGGCCTGCCGCTCGGCGCCGCCTACCTGCGGTACGCCTCCAACGCGATGCAGACCCAGCTGCTGCCGACCGCGCAGCAGCTGGGCACCGCCGAACAGGGCCGGCTGGACCGCGACTACGGGGCCGCGCAGAGCACCCCGTGGGCGGCCTACGTGCTGGGGGCGCTGCTGCTGGCCGGCCTGGGCTGGGTGCAGCTGCGGCTGTTCCGGCGCACCAACCGGGTGTTCAACCCGGGCCTGCTGAGCGCCACCGCCGCGCTGCTGGCCACCCTGGCCTGGCTGACCGCCGGCGTGACGTCCGCCGACTCCGCGCTGGCGGACAGCAGGACGCACGGCGCGGCCCCGCTGGCCGTGCTGGACCAGGCCCAGCAGGCCTCGATCAAGGCCCGCACCGCGGAGAACCTCAACCTGGTGGCCCGCGGCGCCACCACCCAGTACGCGGACCAGTGGGGGACCGACGTCACGGCCGACTCGCAGGAGCTGGCCAGCGCCCAGCAGCTGGCGCCCGCCGGCGCGACCGAGGACCTGCAGCAGGCCCGCGACCAGTTCGCCCAGTGGACCAAGGACCACACGACCGCCGACAAGGCGAACAACAGCGGCGACTACGACACCGCGCTCAACGAGACCGTCGGCAGCGGCAACCCCAGCGCGGCACCGGACTACCAGGCGCTGGACGACGCCCTGACCAAGGCGGTGACGGTCGAGCAGGCCACCTTCCAGAGCGCGGCGCAGCGCGGCAAGGACGCCACCGGCACCGTGATCTGGGCCACCGGCGTGCTCAGCCTGCTCGGTGCGGCCGGGGTGGTGCTCGGGGTCGGCCGGCGCCTGGCGGAGTACCGGTGAGCGTATGGAAGGCATCAAGATCAGTGGGGGCGACCCACCTGCCGTGACCCGCTATCAGGCCGAGGGGTAGGTTCACCGCGGACCGATCAGAGCCGACCGGTCGCAGCCGGACCGGCTGCGACCACCGAACGAGGACCGAGGAGAGAAGGGCGTGGCGTTGACAGGATCCGCTGGCCCGGTGCTGAGCCGGGAGGAGGTGGACCGTGAGCTGGCCCGGCTGAGCGCCGAACGCGAGGCCGTGGAGTCGGCGCTGCTCGCGCTCCAGGACCACCCCGGCCGGCGCCTGCTGGAGGGCGCGGCCCTGTCCGGGCGCACCGAGGAGCGCTGGAAGGTGGCCGAGCAGGGCCTGGCCCTGCTCTGGTCGTTCTTCGACCGCTACTCGGAGGCGCTGGCCGCCGCGCGCGCCGTGCGTTCGCGCCGGGTGCGCCCCAGCACGCCGGAGCTGGCCGAGCTGACCGAGCTGCTGCGCGGCCCGGCGGTCACCGTCTCCGGCGGGCAGCTGCCGGACGCCGCGCTGCGGCTGACCGGGCCGGCCCGGCTGGTCGAGCAGATCAGCCTCGGCGACCTGCTGGACCGGATGAACCACTGGTACGCCACCGTGCTCGAGGTGGTCAGCGCGGCCGACGCGGTCTGGTCGGCGCTGCCCGCCCGGATCGACCTGCTGCTCGCCGAGCTGCGCCGGGTGGCCTCGCTGGCCGCCTCGGTCGGCGTGCGGGCCGGCCAGCACCCGCTCGGCGACGAGCTGCAGCTGCTGGAGCAGCAGCTGACCGCGCTGCGGGCCGAGGTGATCGCCGATCCGCTGGCGCTCTGGCGCCCGGCCCGGGTGCCGGCCCAGCGCGGCCGGGAGGGTGCGGGCAGCGTGGCCGCCGCCCAGGCGGCCGCGGCCGGCGAGGTGGACACCGAACGGTTCGACCATGCCGGGCGGGCCCTGGACGCGGTCCGGGTCGAGCTGGAGCAGCTGCTGCGGCTGCGCGACGAGGCGGACGAGCGGCTGCACCAGGTCGCCGACCTGCTGCGGCGCGCCGACGCCACGCTGGGCGAGGCCCGGCAGGCCCGCGGCGAGGTGTTGGCGAAGATCGCCGCCACCGAGGTACCGGCCGTGCCGGGGCCGCTGGCCGCGCTGCGCGACGGCGTGCACCAGGCGGCCGAGCTGCGGCAGAACGGGCTCTGGCACCGGCTGGCGCCGCTGCTGGACGCGCTCGAGGAGCAGGCCTCCCAGGAGCTGGCCCGGGCCCGGCAGTCGCTCACCGAGGTGACCGCGCCGCTCGCGGTGCGGGCCGAACTGCGCGGCCGGCTGGACGCCTACAAGGCGATGGCCGCCCGGCTCGGCGTGGCCGAGGACCCCGAGGTGATCGAGCGGTACGAGAAGGCCCGCTGGCTGCTGTGGAGCGCCCCGTGCGATCTGCGCGCGGCAGCGGCGGCGGTGGCGAGGTTCCAGCAGGCGCTTCGTCCGGCGGCAGGCCCGCGGGACGCGCGGGTACATGACGGACAGGGGGATTGAGGGCGATGGGCGAAGCGTGTGTGCGGCCGGACTGCTCCGGCGGCGTGATCGACGCTGACGGGTACTGCTCCGAGTGCGGGCTGGCCCCGGTGGCGGCGGCCGGCGGCACCGGTCAGGTGTCGACCGGTGCCCAGCCGGCGGGTGGTCAACTGGCGAGCGGTCAGTCGGCGGGCGGTCAGGCTCCGGGCCCCGGCAGTGCCTGCGGGCGCACCGGCTGCTCGGGGACGATCGACGCGGACGGCTTCTGCGACGAGTGCGGCCTGGCCCCGGAGGCCGGCGCAGGCACCGGCGGCGCCGCCACCGGGCAGGTCCCCGCGGCCCGGCAGGCCCCCGACTCCTCCTCGGTCCGCTCGGTGCCCTCCAGCCGCACCGGCTCGCGCTCGATGTCCGGGCGCTCCCGCTCGCACCGCTCCACCCGGACCGGCACCCGCGGCTCGGTCTCGGTGCGCAGCAGCAAGTCCACCGGCTCCACTGCCGGCCGGCCCCGGCTCGGCGCCGGTCTGGTCACGGTGCCGACCGTGCCGAAGGCCGATCCGGCCCAGGCGGTGCTGGCCAACCCCGAGGTGCCCGAGCGCAAGCGGTTCTGCTCCAGCTGCGAGAAGCCGGTGGGCCGGGAGAAGAACGGCCGCCCCGGCCGCCCGGACGGCTTCTGCACCAACTGCGGCACCGCCTACTCCTTCAGCCCCAAGCTGCAGCGCGGCGACCTGGTCGGCGGGCAGTACGAGGTGCTCGGCTGCCTGGCGCACGGCGGTCTGGGCTGGATCTACCTCGCGGTGGACCGTCGGGTCTCGGACCGCTGGGTGGTGCTCAAGGGCCTGCTGGACACCGGGGACGAGGACGCGCTGGCGGCGGCGATCGCCGAGCGGCGGTTCCTGGCCGAGGTGGACCACCCGAACATCGTCCGGATCATCAACTTCGTCGAGCACCCGGACCTGCGCAGCGGGTCGGTCGACGGCTACATCGTGATGGAGTACGTTGGCGGCAAGTCGCTCAAGGACATCGCCAACGAGCGCCGCACCCCGGACGGGCGGCGCGAGCCGCTGCCGGTGGAGCAGGCCATCGCCTACGCGCTGGAGGCGCTGCCGGCCCTCGGCTACCTGCACGGCCGCGGGCTGATCTACTGCGACTTCAAGATCGACAACGTGATCCAGAGCGAGGACTCGCTCAAGGTCATCGACATGGGCGCGGTGCGCCACGTCAACGACGACGGCGCGATCTACGGCACCGTCGGCTACCAGGCCCCGGAGATCGCCACCGACGGCCCCTCCGCCGCCTCCGACCTGTACACGGTGGCCCGCACCCTGGCCGTGCTCACCTTCGACTTCCAGGGCTACAACACCACCTGGGTGGACGAGCTGCCCGGCCCCGAGCAGGTGCCGGTCTTCGCCGAGTACGAGTCCTTCTACCGGGTGCTGGTCCGCGCCACCGACCCCGACCCGAGCCGCCGGTTCGGGTCCGCGGAGGAGATGGCCGACCAGCTGACCGGCGTGCTGCGGGAGATCCTGGCCCTCAAGGACGGCCGGCCCCGGCCCGCCCTGTCGACCCTGTTCGGCCCCGAACTGCGGGTGGTGGACACCGAGCTGGTCACCGACGGGAGCGCCCCGGCGCCCGGCGTGCCGAGCCTGGTGCCGCTGGACGCGGCCGCCGCCGCGCTCGCCCTGCCGGTCCCCCGGGTCGACCCGACCGACCCCAGCGCCGGCTTCCTGGCCGCCCTGATGGCCAACGACCCCGGCGACGTGCTCGCCGCGCTGCAGGGCGCCCCGGCCAACTCGGTCGAGTGCCGGCTGCGCGAGCTGCGGGCCCGGATCGAGCTGGGCGAGCACACCGCGGCCGAGCAGGCGCTGGCCGAGCTGCAGACCGACCACGGCGACGACTGGCGGGTGGTCTGGTACCGCGGGCTGTCCCAGCTGGCGGCCGCCGGCGCGGCCGGCACCGGCCAGGTCCGGGCGCTCACCGAGGCCGCCGCGGCGGCCTTCGACGCGATCTACGACGCCTTCCCGGGCGAGGCGGCCCCCAAGCTGGCCCTGGCCGTCTGTGCCGAACTGCTCGGCCAGCACGAGGACGCGGCCGAGTTCTACCGCCTGGTCTGGACCGCCGACCACGGCTACGTCAGCGCCGCCTTCGGCCTGGCCCGGGTCCACCTGGCCGCCGCCGACCGGCCGGCCGCGGTGGTCGCCCTGGAGTCGGTGCCGGAGACCTCCAGCCACTACACCGCCGCCCGGATCGCCGGGATCCGCGCCCGGCTGCGCCAGCAGAGCGGCGCCGAGCTGCACGGCGAGACGCTGAGCGCCAGCTCCGCCCAGCTCACCGCGCTCGGGCTGGACGACCGGCGGCGCGAGGAGCTCTCGGTGGAGGTGCTGCGGGCCGCGCTGGACTGGACCCTGTCCGGCCGCGCCGCCGGCGGCGGCCCGGTCGAAGTGCTCGGGCTGCCCCCGGCCGAACGCGACCTGCGGTTCGCCCTGGAACGCTCCTACCGGACGCTGGCCCGGCTGGCCGAGAAGTCCGAGGACCGGATCGAACTCGTCGAGCTGGCCAACCGCACCCGACCGCGGACGTGGGTGTGAGCCTGATGGAGTTCGCTCGGGTCTGCCCGTTCTGCGCCGAGGCGCTCGACCCGCAGGACGTCTTCTGCGAAGCCTGCGGACGCAACCTGGCGTCCGCGGAGGCCCGCGGCGAGCAGCCGGCCCCGGCCGGGACGCCGGCCGGGCCCGCCGCCGAGGCCGGTCCGCCGGCGGGCGGCTGCGTGCAGTGCGGCGCGCCGCAGGTCAGCGCGGACGGCTACTGCGAGGCCTGCGGCGCGGCCCAGCCGCGCCCGCGCGACCACGTGGAGCGCGAGCTGTCCGGGGTCGCCGCGGTGAGCGACCGCGGGGTGCGGCACCACCGCAACGAGGACTCCTTCGCCGTGGCGGCCACCTCGCTGCCCGACGGGCGCAGCGCCCAGGTCGCGGTGGTCTGCGACGGGGTCTCCTCGGCCGCCCGGCCGGACGAGGCCTCGCAGACCGCCGCCGACAACGCCAGCGAGGCGCTGCTGACCGCGCTGGAGCACGGCGTGGCCCCGGAGCCCGCGATGCGCCAGGCGATCCTGACCGCCGCCGCGGCGGTCGCCGAGCTGGGCCGCACCGGCCGCCCGGAGGTCGGGCGCAACTCCCCGGCCTGCACCTTCGTCGGCGCGGTCGCCGCCGGCGGGGTGGTCACCGTGGGCTGGGTCGGCGACAGCCGGGCCTACTGGGTCCCGGACGAGCGCGGTGCCGAGCCCTACCGGCTGACCGAGGACGACTCCTGGGCCTCCGGCATGGTGGCGGCCGGCCTGATGTCCGAGGCCGAGGCCTACGCCGACGCCCGGGCGCACGCCATCACCGGCTGGCTGGGCGCGGACGCCGACGACGTCGAACCGCACACCGTCGCCTTCACCCCGCACGTGCCCGGGGTGCTGGTGATCTGCACCGACGGCCTGTGGAACTACGCCGAGGCCGCCACCGACCTGGCCGACCTGGTCCGTCCGGACGCCCGGCAGGACCCGCTGCGGGCCGCCCGCACGCTGGTCTCCTTCGCGGTCGCCGCCGGCGGCCACGACAACATCACGGTGGCGGTGCTGCCGGTGCTGCCGGACCCGGCGGCCGGCTACACCGAGACCGCCCTCGACCTGCCCGTGCTGCAAAATCCGCACCAGGCGGCGCCGGCCTCCGTCGCCGCGCCGGCCGCCCCGGCCGCGCCCCCGGTACCGCCGTTGCCGCCGCTGCCGCCCCGGCCGCCGCTCCCGCCGCGCTGAACGCGGCACCCAGACACTTCTCGTTCCCCCTCCCGTTCAGGAGTCCACGGCCATGGCCAGTCTCGCCAAGTCCAACCTGCCGAACTTCACCACCGACATCTTCCAGAACGAGTACCTCGCGGACGGCTCCCGCGAGGTCAACGCGATCGTCACGGTCACCGCCACCGGCGGCGGCACCACCGGCGGGCGCCCGCTGGCGGTCGGCGACGCCGCCGCCGGCTCCGGGCAGGACGCCGCGGTGGTGCTGATGGTCGACTGCTCGGGTTCGATGGACTACCCGCCGACCAAGATGCGCAACGCCCGCGACGCCACCGCGGTGGCGATCGACACCGTCCGCGACGGCGTGGCCTTCGCGGTGGTCGCCGGCACCCACGAGGCCCGCGAGGTCTACCCCGGCGACGGCAGCCTGGCGATCGCCTCGCCCGCCACCCGGGAGGCCGCCAAGCAGTCGCTGCGCAAGCTCACCGCGGGCGGCGGCACCGCGATCGGCACCTGGCTGACCCTGGCCGACAAGCTCTTCCTGACCCGCCGCGACTTCGCCATCCGGCACGGCATCCTGCTCACCGACGGCCGCAACGAGCACGAGAAGCCGGAGGACCTGCAGAAGGTGCTGGACCGGGTCAGCGGCCACTTCACCGCCGACTGCCGCGGGGTCGGGACCGACTGGGAGATCGCCGAGCTGCGCCGGATCTCCTCCGCGCTGCTCGGCACGGTGGACATCGTCGCGGAGCCCTCGGGCCTGGCCGAGGACTTCCGCTCGATGATGGAGACCGCGATGGGCAAGCAGGTCGCGGACGTGGCGCTGCGGGTCTGGACGCCGGCCAACGCGGCCGTGAAGTTCGTCAAGCAGGTCGCCCCGAACCTGGAGGACCTGACCGGTCGCCGGGTCGAGGCCGGGCCGCGGGCCGGCGACTACCCGACCGGCTCCTGGGGCGACGAGAGCCGCGACTACCACGTCTGCGTGGAGGTGCCGAGCGCCGCGGTGGGCAACGAGATGCTGGCCGCCCGGATCTCGCTGGTGCTGCCGCAGGCCGGCGGCCCCGGCGAGGTGCTCTCCCAGGGTCTGGTCAAGGCGATCTGGACCGATGACCTGGCCTCCTCCACCAAGATCAGCCCGCAGGTGGCCCACTACACCGGGCAGGCCGAGCTGGCCGACGCGATCCAGGAGGGCCTGGAGGCGCACCGGGCCGGCGACATGGACACCGCCACCGCCAAGCTCGGCGCGGCGGTCAAGCTGGCCCACCAGACCGGCAACGAGGGCACCTTCAAGCTGCTCCAGAAGGTCGTCGACGTGGTGGACGCCAAGGAGGGCACGGTCAAGTTCCGCAAGGACGTCAGCGAGGCCGACTCGATGACGCTGGAGACCCGCTCGACCAAGACCGTCCGGGTGGCGGGCAAGAAGCGCCCGGAGTGAGTGGGTGCTGGTCGAACGGGGCATGGACGGCGCGGACGCGACGTTCACCGCTCCACCACCCATCGGTATCGTGGTGCGCTGACATGACCTGGTGCCACCGCGAGCCGGACCTGCTGAGATCTGGGGGACTTGATGCCGATCTGCCCTAGGGGCCACGAGTCGCAAGCCGAGGACTGGTGCGACTTCTGCGGCTTCCCGATGAACCCGGCCTCCGGGCCGGTGCCGGTGGGGGCGGCCGGCGGCGCGGCACCGTTCCCGCCGGCTCCGCCGATGCCGCCCGCGCCGCCGATGGGCATGGGCGGCTTCCCCGGTGCCACCGAGGCGCTGGTCACCTGCCCGATCTGCCAGACCCCGCAGACCGGCCGGTACTGCGAGGAGTGCGGCTACGACTACGAGCTGGCCGCCTCGCCGCAGCAGCACGCCCCGTCGCCGTACCAGCAGCAGCCGCCGCAGCAGCCGGGGTACGGCTACCCGCCGGCGCCGCCGCAGCACCAGCAGCCCTACCAGCAGCCGCCGCAGCAGCCCGGTTACGGCTACCCGCCGGTCGGCGAGTCGCCGTACGCCGCCGCCCCGGTCTACCCGCCGCCGGGCGAGTCCCCGCTGCCGCCCGCTTTCCCGCAGCACGGCGAGCAGCCGGCACCGGGCAACGACCCGTACGGGACCTCCTTCCACCTGCCGCCGCCGGCCCAGCAGGTCGCGCCGGAGCCGCCCCGCACCACCACCTGGGTGGCCGTGGTCGCCGCCGACCGCGAGTACTTCACCGAGATGATGGCCCGCAGCGGTCCGGAGGCGGCCGGCCTGTTCTTCCCGCCGTACTGCCCCGAGCGCCGGATCCCGATCACCGGGCGCGGCCAGCTGCGGATCGGGCGGCGCAGCCAGCACAAGGGCACCGTGCCGGAGATCGACCTGTCGGTCCCGCCCGAGGACCCGGGCGCCTCGCACCAGCACGCGCTGCTGGCCGAGCAGCCCGACGGCAGCTGGGTGCTGGTCGACCAGGACTCCACCAACGGCACCACGATGAACGGCGGCGCCGACCCGGTCGCCCCGCACACCGCGATCCCGCTCAACGAGGGCGACCGGATCCACATCGGCGCCTGGACCACGATCACGCTGATCCGCGCCTGACCCCCGTCCACGCCTGACCCACCGGAGGGCCGCCCTGCCGGCCACCGCCCGGTCAGGGGTGGAATATCCGGGAAAAGTCGGGGGAATCGCCCAGGGTCCCGACCCGTCGCCCACCGCTAGGGTCGGGACCCATGACGACAGCAATATCCGCCTCCGGGATCCGGAAGCGGTACGGGGACGTCCAGGCCGTCGACGGGGTTTCGTTGACGGTCGGGGCGGGTGAGTTCTTCGGTCTGCTCGGGCCCAACGGCGCCGGCAAGACCACCACGCTGGAGATCCTCGAGGGGATCCGCGAACCCGACGAGGGCCACATCGAGCTGCTGGGCCTCAAGCCCTGGCCGCGCAACCCCAAGCTGCTGCCCCGGATCGGGGTGCAGTTCCAGGCCTCCGCCTTCTTCGACAAACTGACGGCGCGGGAGACCATCCGCACCTTCGCCTCCTTCTACGGCATCGGCGCCCGGCGGGCGGACGCCTGGCTGGAGCGGGTCGGCCTGACCGAGTCCGCCATGGTCCGCACCGACAAGATGTCCGGCGGCCAGGCCCAGCGCCTGTCCATCGCCTGCGCCCTGGTGCACGACCCCGAACTGGTCTTCCTCGACGAGCCGACCACCGGCCTCGACCCGCAGGCCCGGCGCAACCTGTGGGACCTGCTGCGGGACATCAACGCCGAAGGACGCACGGTCGTGCTGACGACCCATTACCTCGACGAGGCCGAGGTGCTCTGCGACCGGGTCGCGGTGATGGACCACGGCAAGGTGCTGCGCACCGGCGCCCCCGCCGCCCTGGTGCGCGAGCTGGACGACACGGTGCGGATCAGCGTCGAGTCCGGCCTGCTCGGTGTCGAGGCGGCGCGCGACCTGCTGTCCGCCGCCGGGGCCGAGGCCACCGCGGTGGAGGACGACGGGGTGCTGCTGTCGATCGCCACCCCCGCGCCGGCCCCGGTGCTCGCGGTGCTGGCCGAGCGGAACGCGCTGCGCGGCCTGGAGGTCCGCGGGGCCACCCTGGAGGACGTCTTCCTGCACCTCACCGGACGGGAGTACCGGGCATGACCGACACCCACACCCCGGCCGCCGGCGCCACGCCGGACACCGCGGCGCAGGACCCGGCGGGCAGCACCCGGCGGCAACGCCCGGGCGCCGGCACCGGCACCGGCACCGGCCCCGACCGCGCATCGGACGCCGACGGCGGCCGGGCCAGCGGCTTCCTCGCCCTGTCCCGGGTGATGCTGGTGACCTTCGTCCGGGACCGCACGGCGCTCTTCTTCACCCTCGCCATGCCGCTGATGTTCCTGGTGCTCTTCGGCTTCCTGTTCAAGGGCGCCAGCTCGCCGCACCTGAAGGTGGCGCAGGTCGGATCGGTCGCGGTGCTGGACTCGGCCACCGGCCAGACCCGGGCGGAGATCGGTCAGACCATGACCATCACCCACCTCACCGACGAGCAGAGCGCGCTCGCCAAGGTGAAGAAGGGCGACTACGACGCGCTGGTCGAGCAGGGCCCGGACGGCCAGGTGATCGTGCGATACAGCGCGAGCGACACGGTCAAGTCCGGCGGCGTGCAGGGGCTGATGAGCGCGGTGGTCCAGCAGGCCAACCTGGACGCCGCGCACGTCACCACCCCCGCGTACACCCTGGTCACCGGCCAGGTCGAGGACCAGAGCCTGAAGCCGATCCAGTTCCTCACCCCCGGCCTGCTCGGCTGGGCGATCGCCACCGGCGCGATCTTCGGCGCCTCGCTCAGCCTGGTCAACTGGCGCAAGAAGCGGCTGCTGCGCCGGCTGCGGCTGGCGCCGGTCGGCGTCGGGTCGATCGTCGCCTCCCGGGTGCTGGTCACCTGCCTGGTGGCGCTGGCGCAGACCGCGATCTTCCTGGTGGTGGCCACCACCCCGGCCTTCGGCCTCAAGCTGACCGGCAACTGGCCGCTGGTGATCCCGCTGGTGCTCTGCGCCACCCTGGCCTTCATGTCGATCGGCCTGGTCACCGGCGCGATCGCGAAGACCGAGGAGGCCGCCAACGGCATCAACCAGGTGATCGTGCTGCCGATGTCCTTCCTGTCCGGGGCCTTCTTCCCGCTGGACGGCTCCCCGCACTGGCTGCAGCAGCTCTCCAAGGTCTTCCCGCTGCACTACCTGGTCACCTCCGCGCAGACCGTGCTCAGCCGCGGCGGCGGCCTGACCGACGTGCTGCCGCAGATGGGCGGGCTGCTGGCGTTCGCCGCGGTGCTCAGCCTGATCGCCTGGCGGCTCTTCGACTGGGAAGAGGCGTAACCACCCGAGCACCCACCCCCGGGCCGGAGACCTAGGACGATCATCCCGGTTCCCGGCCCGGGCGGCGGTCTGCGACGATGGTCAGGTGACTGAGATCGGGCGGGACGGGACTCGCGAGGAGAGCTTCTACCAGGCGGTCGGCGGCGAGGCCACCTTCCGCCTGCTGGTGCACCACTTCTACCAGGGGGTGGCGCAGGACGAGGTGCTGCGGCCGATGTACCCGGAGGGGGACCTGGCCGACGCCGAGGAGCGGCTGGCACTGTTCCTGATGCAGTACTGGGGCGGCCCGCGCACCTACAGCGAGCAGCGCGGCCACCCGCGGCTGCGGATGCGGCACGTCCCGTTCAAGGTCGACCAGGCCGCGCACGACGCCTGGCTGCGGCACATGCGCACTGCCGTGGACGAGTTGGCGCTGGCCCCGGAGGCCGAGGCGCAGCTGTGGGACTACCTGACCTACGCGGCCGCCTCGATGATCAACTCGGCCTGACCGCGCCGGCCGTGGCCTGACCACCGGGCACCCCGGATCTTCGTACCGTCTTCATATCAACAGCGGCCACTCCGTACCCGGCCCTTCCCCCGCGTCCCCTTCCTGTGCCACGATCCCCCGTTATTCGGACGTTTGGTCGGGGGTATCGGGGGAGGCACCACGTCCATGCTCTTCGTCCTGCGAAGATTGCGCAGCCGGTCACTGCTGGCCACCGCAGCCGCACTCACCGTGTTGCTCACCGCGGCCGTGCTCTGCGCACTGAACACCTTCGAGGCGGGCGTCGGCGACGCCGGGGTCCGCCGGGCGCTGGGCGGCCAGGACCGGGGCAGCGCGTTCGTCCTGGTCAACGCCGACAGCACCGACGTGACCGCCCGGCCCCAGGCCGAACAGGCGGTCCGGGAGCTGGCCGGCCGGGCCTTCGGGCCGCTGCCGGAGACCGTCCACGAGGCCGCCGTCAGCCACTCCTACGCCCTGCCCGGGCCGGCCGCCGGCGGCGGCGGGGCGCAGCAGCAGGAGCCGGACCTGACCGTGCTCGCCTCGCTCGACCCCGCCCGGGTCACCCTGAGCGTCGGCCGGGCCCCGCAGCCCACCGCCGCCGGCGCCCCGGTCGAGGTAGCCGTGCCGGCGCTGGCGGCCACCCGGCTCGGGCTGACCGGGGGCCGACTGCCGGCCGCGCTGCACCTGGTCGACCGGTCCACCGACGCACCGCTGGACGTGCTGGTCACCGGCGTCTACCAGCCCGCCGACCCGACCGACCCGTACTGGCAGATCGACCCGCTCGGCGGTCGCGGCATCCGGCTCGGCGGCTACACCACCTACGGCCCGCTGCTCACCCCGGACGCCGCCTTCAGCAGCGGCCGGCTCCCCCAGCAGGGCCTCGACTGGGTGGTCACCGCGGACTTCTCCCGGGTGCACGCGAGCAGCCTGGACGCGCTCGGCGCCCGGCTGCCCGGTCTGCTCGCCGACTTCCGGACCGGCACCGGCTTCACCGCCACCAGCCCGCTCCCCGCCACCCTCACCACCCTGCACAACGACCTGCTGGCGGCCCGCTCCACCCTGGTGATCGGCGCCGTGCAGCTGGTGGTGCTGGCGGTCGGCGCGCTGCTCCTGGTCACCCGGCTGCTGACGGCCCGCCAGGCCGCCGAGGACGCCCTGCTCACCGCGCGCGGCGCCACCTGGCAGCGGGTGGCCGGACTCACCGCGCTGGAGGCGGCGCTGCTCGCGCTGCCCGCGGCGCTGCTGGCACCGCCGCTCACCCCGCTGCTGGTCCGGCTGATCGACCGGACCGGGCCGCTCACCCGGGCCGGGGTGCGGCTGGGCGGCGGCATCCCGGCGGCCTGCTGGCCGATCGCGCTCGCGGTGGCGGCCGGCGCGGTGCTGGTGGTGCTGCTGCCCACCGCGGCACGGGCCGCCGGCTCGGCGCTGCGCGGGCGGGTCGGGCGGGTGGGCTTCGGCTCCCGGCCGGCCCGCTCCGGCGCCGACCTCGCGCTGCTCGCGCTGGCGGTCCTCGGGTACCTCCAACTCGCGCACTACGGCAGCGGATCCGGCCACCCGGGCGCCGACGGCACGCCGGCTCCCGGAGGCGGCGCGCTGACCGCCGACGCGAGCGGCCGGCTCGGCCTGGACCCGCTGCTGGCCGCCGCCCCCGCGCTCGCGCTCTGCGCCGGGACCGCGCTGGCGATCCGGCTGCTGCCGCCGGCCGCCCGGCTCGCCGAGCGCTGGATCCGCGGCGGCCGCGGCCTGTCGGCCGCACTGGCCGGCTGGCAGCTCGCCCGCCGCCCCCGGCACACCGCCGGTCCGGTGCTGCTGCTGGTCTTCGCGGTCTCGATGGGCCTGCTCGCGCTCGGCCAGGCCGCCTCGCTGAACACCTCCCAGCACGACCAGGCCGAGTACGGCACCGCGGGCGGGCTGCGGGTCACCGGGCTGCCGGTGCCGGCGCCCGGCCAGAGCGGGCTGCTGACGACGGCACCCGGCGGCACCCGGTTCCTGCCCGTCTCCCGCCAGCCGCTGCCGCTGAACTCCGGGCGGACGGCCCAACTGCTCGCCCTGGACGGCAGGTCCGCAGCCACCGAGCTGGGCGGGCGGGCCGACCTCACCCGCGGGCACTCCCCCGCCGCGCTGCTCGCCCCGCTCGCCGCCCCCGCGCCCACCGGCGCGGCGCCGCTGGTGCTGCCCGGGCAGCCGACCGCGCTGCAACTGGACGTCACGGTCGCCACCGAGGCACCGGCGCAGAGCCCCTTCCCCCTCCCCGGCGCACCGCCGCCGGGCATGGTGGCCTCGCCCGACGGCCCCTCGGTGACCCTGGAGCTGCACGACCGGCTCGGGGTGGCCTTCACCGTGACCAGCCCCACGCTGCCCGCCCAGGGCGACGGGAGCCTGCGCATCGACCTCGGCGCCGCGCTCGGTACTCCGGCCGGCCGGGCCGCCTACCCGCTGACCCTCACCGCGATCGACGTCAGCTCGGACACCAGCTCCACGTTCGGCGGTGCGGTCGCGCTGACCGTGCACCGGATCAGCTCGGTGGACGCCGCCGGCCACGCCACCGCCCTGGCCGCCACCGCTCCGTCGACCGCCGCTCCGACCGCCGCCGGGCCCGGCTGGGACGCCGCCACCACCAGCAAGAACGCCCTCACCGCCAAGACCTTCCGGCTCGACCCGCCGACCGGCGGTGACCTGCTCCGGATCGGCAAGATGGTCGGCTTCGTCGGTGTCCGGCTGACCCCCACCGGCAGCGGCACCGCACCGGCCACCGTGCCCGCGCTCGCCAGCTCCGACTTCCTCTCCGCGACCGGGTCCGCGGTCGGCCAGCAGGTGTCCGTGCAGCTCGGCACCGGCCGGATCGACCTCACCGTCACCGGCGTGCTGCCCGCCCTGCCCACCACCGGCGACGACGGCGGCGGCCCGACCGCCGCCGTCCTGGTCGACCTGGACACCGTCAACCGGGCGCTGACCGCCGCCGGCGGCGCACCGCTCGACCCGACCGAGTGGTGGCTGCCAGCCACCGGCCCCGGCGACCCGGTACCGGCGCAGGCCGCCGCCGCGCTGCAACGGGGCACGCTGCCGGCACAGTTCCAGCTGAACACCGCGGTGCTGGCCACGCTGCGCAGCGACCCGCTGGCCACCGCCGCGCAGAGCGCGCTGCTCGCGCTCACCGCCACCGCCGTCGCGCTCGCCGCGATCGGCTTCGTGGCCGCCGCCGTGGGCGCCGCCGCCGAGCGGGCCGGCGAGTTCGCCGTGCTGCGCGCGATCGGCACGCCGCACCGGCAACTGGCCCGGACCACCGCCGCCGAACAGGCCCTGCTGATCGGGTTCGGGCTCGGCCTCGGCACGCTGCTCGGCACCGTCCTGGTGCACCTCGTGGTCCCGGACACGGTGCTCACCGCGACCGCGCACCGGCCGGTGCCGCCCGTCCTGGTGGAGCTGCCGCTCTGGCAGGCGCTGGGGCTGCTGGCCGCGACCGCCGCGCTGCCCGCCCTGGTGACCGCCCACCGGATGCTGCGCCGCCCGCGCGCCGCCGAGACCACCGCCCGGCTGCGCCACTCGGAGGAGATGTGAGCGACCACCAGGCACCGTCCGCCGACGGCAGCCGGCCCCCCGGCCCCGCAGCCGAACCCGCGACCGCCAGCGGACCCGCGGTCGGCTCCTGGCTGCGCACCCGGCTGCGGGCCGGGCGCGCGGGCGCGCTGCTGCTCGCCGTCCTGGTCTGCGGCACCGCCTTCCTGGCCGCCGCCCTGCCCCGCACGCTCGACCGGGACGCGGACCGGGCAACCACCGAGCTGCTCACCTCGGCGACCCCGCAGGCCCGCAGCCTGACGGCGTCGGTCCCCGCGGTCCGGGTGGGCCGGACCCCGTCCGATCCCCCGCTGACCAGCTACGGCACCGCCGACTCCGAGCGGGTGGCGGCGACCGTCGAGGCCGAGCTCGGCCCGCCGCTGGCCGCCGCCCCGGCCGACAACGCCTACGGCACCCGGACCACCCACCCCCGCTTCCTCACCGACCCCGGCCTGCCGATGCCCGGCGGCGCCCTGCCGGCGATGAACCTGATCGACCTGGCCGGCCAGGACTCCCGGATCCACCTGGTCGCCGGGCGCCTGCCGCAGAGCGCGCACGTCCCGCCCGCCGGCGTCAGCGGTCCCGGGCTGCCGCCGCCCGGCGCGGCACCGGACCCGGGCTTCGTCGGCCCCGACACCTTCGAGGTGGCGCTGGCCGAACCCACCGCCGAGCTGCTGCACGTGGGCGTCGGCTCGGTGCTGCACACCGGCCTGGTGCAGGTCCCCGGCACCGCCGGGCCGCCGACCGGCCACCGCGGCGAGGGCGCCGAGGCGGTCGTGGTGGGCGTCTTCACCGCGGACGACCCGGCGGCCGCCGCCTGGTCCGCCACGCCGTGCGTGACCGGCCCCTGCGAGGAGTTCACCGGCGAGCCGCCCGTGCCGTACTGGCAGGTGGACGCCCTGGTCGGGTCGGGCGAGCAGCCGGCGCTCTCCAACTGGGGCCTCGACGAGCTGTTCTGGCAGCTCCCGATCGACCCGCACCACCTGCACGCCTACCAGATCGGCGCCGCCCAGCGGCTGCTCGCCTCGGTCCTCGACGGGCCGCGGGCCGCGCAGCTGCCCGCGGCGGCCGGCCTGCCCGGCCTGCGGCTCGACTCGGCGCTGCCGACCCTGCTGGCCGAGGTCCAGCAGCAGCGCACGGCCGCCGCCCCGCTCTCCGCGGTCGGCCCGCTGGGGGCCGGGACGGTCGCCCTGGTGGTGCTGCTGCTGGCCGCCGGACTGGCGGTGGACCGGCGCCAGGCCGAACTGGTGCTGCTGCGGGCCCGCGGCGGCTCGCTGCCCGGGATCGGCGGGCGGCTGCTGGCCGAGACCGCGGTCGCGGTGCTGCCGGCCACCGCGCTCGGCACCGGACTGGCCCTGCTGCTGCCGGCCCCGCGCTGGACCACCGCGCTGCTGCTCGGCGGGCTGACCGGGCTGCTGGCGCTGCTGGCGCTGCCGCTCTGGGCGGTCGCGGTGCTACGCGCGGGCGGCCTGGGCCACCGGCGCCGCCGCCCGGCCGCGAACGCCGCCCGGCGCACCCGCCGGGTCGACCGGCTGGGCGGGACCGGACGGCTGGTCGCCGAGGCACTGGCCCTGGTGCTGGCCGCCGCCGCGGTGCTCGCGGTGCGCCGGCGCGGCGTGGCCGCACCGGGCAGCTCGGTCGACCTGCTGCTGAGCGCCGCGCCCGTGCTGCTCGCGGTGGCCGGCGCGGTGCTGCTGGCCAGGCTGCGCCCGCTGCTGCTCGCGCCCTGGGTCCGCTGGGCGGCCCGCCGGCCAGGGGCGCTCGGCTTCCTGGGACTGGCCCGGGCCACCCGCGGCACCGGACGGGCGGGCGGTGCCGACCGGACCCGCCGGCCACCCACCCTGCTGCCGCTGCTGGCCCTGCTGCTCGCGGTCGCCACGGGCGGCCTGGGCGTCACCGTGCTGGGCACCGCCGACGCCGACCGGCAGGACGCGGCCCGGCAGAGCATCGGCGGCGACGCCGAGGTGCTGGCCTCGGCGGACCAGGGCACGCTGCCCGACGGGTTCGCCGCGGCCGCCGCCCGGTTGCCGGGGGTGCGGGCCGGGGTGCCGGTGGTGGTGGACCCGCTGGCCACCTTCGAGACCGCGACCGGGGCCAGCGTGGCCGGCGTGCTGGTGATCGTCGATCCGACGAGCTACGCGGCGCTGGCCGGGCGGACCGGCGACACCACCTTCGACCCGGCGGTGCTGGGCGGGGACGGGGGAGCCGCCGGCGGGGCGGGCGCGGTGCCGGCGCTGATCAGCGGCAACTCTGTGCAGACGCTGAGCGGTGGCGGCGACGACCAGGTCCAACTGCCCGCCGGCTTCGGCAACCTGACCTTCCGGCCGGCCGCGAGCTTCGGGACCACCCCGGCCGTGCCGGCCTACGGGGAGCGGACGGTGGTGGTCGTCTCGGGCGCCGCGCTGGTCCGCCAGGTGCCGGCCGCCGGACCGCTGGTGGCCGCGCCCACCGCCTGGTACGCGATCGGCGGCGGGATCCGCAGCGCCGACCTGCTCGGCCTGCTCGGGCGGCAGACCCAGCTGACCGGGCCCGGCGCCGCGCTGCAACTCGCCACCCGGTTCACGGTGGCGACCGGTGCCGAGCTGACCGCCCGGATCGGCGACAACCCGCTGCAGCACGGCACCACCCGGCTCTTCTGGACCGCCGTGGTCGCCGCCGCCGGGTACAGCGGGCTGGCGCTGCTGCTCGCCCTGCTCCGGGCCGGGCCGGAACGGGCCGCGCTGCTGGCCCGGTTGCGCACCATGGGCCTGCGCCCCGGGCAGGGCCTGGCGCTGGTCCTGATCGAGTCGCTGCCACCCGTGCTGCTGGCCGCGGCGGCCGGCGCCGGTCTGGCCTGGCTGACCGCGCCGCTGCTCGGGACCTCGGTCGACCTGTCGGCCATGGTCGGCATGGACGCGCTGCCCGGTGCGGGGCCGCTGCCCGGCGGACTGCGGGTGGCGATCGGGGCGGTGCTCGGCGTGGCGCTGCTGCTGACGGCGGTCGCCGTCGTCGTGGTGACCGTGGAAGCGGCCGTCGCCGGGCGGCGGCAGATCAACACCGAACTGAGAGCGGGTGACCAACGGTGAACGGTCCGGGGGAGGTTGGCGTGGCGGGCACCGCGGAGGGCACGGCGGAGGGCACCGCGGAGGTCGACTTCGCGGAGCTGAAGCGGCGGGCCCGGGCGGCCCGCGAGGCGGTCGACTACGGCCACGGCTCGGTGATCTCCTGCGACCGGCTGGTGCGGATCTTCACCGCCGACCGGGTCGAGGTGCAGGCGCTCCAGGGGCTGGACCTGCTGGTCGACCGGGGCGACCTGGTCGCGCTGGTCGGGGCCTCCGGCAGCGGCAAGTCCACGCTGCTCAACATCCTGGCCGGACTGGACGTGCCGTCGGCCGGCTCGGCCAGCGTCGGCGGCCACGACCTGCTGACCATGACCGCCAAGGAGCGGCTGCACTACCGCCGCGCGGTGGTGGGCTTCGTCTGGCAGCAGACCGCGCGCAACCTGCTGCCCTTCCTGACCGCCGCGCAGAACGTCGCGCTGCCGATGCAGCTGAACGGCGAGCGCTGGTCGGCGGGCCGGGCCGGCCGCCGGGCCGCCCGGGTGCGCGAGCTGCTCGGCACCCTCGGCATCGCCCAGCTGGCCGACCGGCGCCCCGCGCAGCTCTCCGGCGGCGAGCAGCAGCGGGTGGCGATCGCCGTCGCGATGGCCAACGACCCGTCCGTGGTGCTGGCCGACGAACCCACCGGGGAGCTGGACTCGGAGACCGCCGCCGGGATCTTCGAGGCCTTCCGCACCGTCAACCGCGACCTGGGCGCCACCGTGGTGATCGTGACCCACGACCCGATGGTGGCCGGCGAGGTGCGGCGCACGGTGGCGATCCGGGACGGGCGGACCAGCACCGAGGTGCTGCGCCGGACCGACACCGACGAGCACGGGCAGCGGACCGTCAGCGAGCGGGAGTACGTGATGCTGGACCGGTCCGGGCGGGTCCAGCTGCCGCGCGAGTTCCTGACCGCCCTGGGGATGGAGCACCGGGTCGCGGTGGACCTGGCCTCCGACCACATCGCGCTCCGCCCGGACGACCGCGCGGGCGACCGCCTGGACGACCGCTTGGACGACCGCGCCGACGCGCCTGCGGAGCCGGCGGCCGGCTGACCGGGGCGGGCCCGGCTCGGGCTCGCCCCGCTCCCGCTCAGCCCAACGGGGTGAGCCCGAGGCCGGCGCCAGGGGCGGCCTCGCCGCGCAGGACCACGGTGCCGTTGGGGGCGGTCAGCCGCAGCCAGCCGCCCGCGCGGTGCGCGGAGAGCGGCGCGCCCGGGTGCAGGAAGCCGATCCGGTAGGCGGCGTGCGCGGCCCGCAGCGGCAGCGCGGGGAAGGCGGTGAGCGGGCGGGACCAGATCTCGTCGGCCAGCCGGTCCAGCACCGCTCGGGTCCGGTGGTGCTCCGGCACCTCGGCCGTGCGCTGCTTGAACTCGGCCACCGCGGAGAACAGTTGCGGCAGCACCTGGTCGGCGCCGACGGTGCCCAGCGGCCGCCAGCCGGAACGCGGCGGCAGCAGGCCGGCCCAGGCCGGCCCGGTGACCGGCGGCGGCACGGCGAGCGCGCCGTGCTCCTGGTCCAGGCCCTCCAGCAGCTGGCCCGCGGAGAGGGTGAGGTCGGTCGGCTCGCCGACGGCCAGCCGGGCGGTGCGCAGGGCGAGCACCCCGCTGCTGCCCAGCGGCAGCCGACCGTAGACGGCCAGCACGCCGCCGGCCGGCTCATCCGCCGCGTCGCCGGCCGCCGTGCCGCCCGGCACGGTCTGCAGCCGGACCGCCGCCGCGCGGTCGAAGCGCAGCAGCCGGGCCAGGAACGCGCCGAGGTCCGCCGCCTCGCGGGGATCGGCGAGGACGAACCGCGCGGTACTGATCACGATGGTGCTCACCTTCTCACGCCGGGCCGCGGCCGGATCAGGCCGCCGCCACCACCTTGTCACCCCGGGCGCCGCCACCGCTCGTGGGGTCCTCGGCCGGAGCGTCCTGCGGGGCGTCCATGAACACGGTCAGGTACTTCCGCTCCACCGGGCTGATCCGGCGCGGGCGGCCGTTCTCCAGGTCGTAGGGCACCACGACGGTGGAGGCCCGGACGTAGACCGTCTCGGTGCCGTCCTCCGCGACGTCCTTGACCTCGTAGCTGACGGTGAGCGAGGCGGCACCGATCCGGGTCACCCAGGTCTCGACGGTCACCGGCTCGGGGCGGTGCACCAGCGGCAGCTTGTAGTCGATCTCGTGCCGGGCCACCACCGAACCGCCCGCGAACTCCCCGACGCCGGCCGCGGTGGCCTGCCGGAACATGAAGTCGATCCGGGCCTCCTCCAGGTAGCGCAGGAAGATCGCGTTGTTCACGTGGCCGAAGGCGTCCATGTCGGACCACCGCAGCGGGCAGGCGTAGATGTGGCGCGCCACGAACGTCTCTCCTTCTTCCGGTCTCTCAGCCGGCACGCGAGGGTGTCGGCGGCCCCGCCGGCAGGGTGGCGGGGCAGGGGTCGGCAGTCAGCCGATCGGCCCGGCCGGACCCCACGCGGGGGCCTGACCGGGCCGCTGGTGCGCATGCTGACCGACGGTCAGCCGCGGGTCAGCTTCTTGTAGGTGGCGCGGTGCGGACGGGCCGCATCGGCACCCAGGCGGTCGATCTTGTTCTTCTCGTAGGACTCGAAGTTGCCCTCGAACCAGAACCACTTGCTCTCGCCCTCGTAGGCGAGGATGTGGGTGGCCACTCGGTCCAGGAACCAGCGGTCGTGCGAGATGACCACGGCGCAGCCCGGGAACTCCAGCAGCGCGTTCTCCAGCGAGGAGAGGGTCTCGACGTCGAGGTCGTTGGTCGGCTCGTCGAGCAGCAGCAGGTTGCCGCCCTGCTTGAGGGTGAGCGCCAGGTTCAGGCGGTTGCGCTCACCACCGGAGAGCACGCCGGCCGGCTTCTGCTGGTCCGGGCCCTTGAAGCCGAACGCGGAGACGTAGGCGCGGGAGGGCATCTCGACCTGGCCGACGTTGATCCAGTCGAGGCCGTCGGAGACGACCTCCCACAGGGTCTTCTTCGGGTCGATGTTGGACCGGCCCTGGTCGACGTAGCTGATCTTGACGGTCTCGCCGACCTTGACGTTGCCGGAGTCCGGGGTCTCCAGGCCCTGCAGCATCTTGAACAGGGTGGTCTTGCCGGCGCCGTTGGGGCCGATCACGCCGACGATGCCGTTGCGCGGCAGGGTGAAGCTGAGGCCGTCGATCAGGACCTTCTCGCCGAAGGCCTTGTTGAGGTCCTCGACCTCGACGACGACGCTGCCCAGGCGCGGGCCCGGCGGGATCTGGATCTCCTCGAAGTCCAGCTTCCGCATCTTGTCGGCCTCGGCGGCCATCTCCTCGTAGCGGGCCAGACGCGCCTTGGACTTGGCCTGCCGGCCCTTGGCGTTGGAGCGGACCCACTCCAGCTCTTCCTTGAGCCGCTTGGCGCGCTTGGCGTCCTTCTGGCCCTCGACCTTGAGACGGGACTGCTTGGTCTCGAGGTAGGTGGAGTAGTTGCCCTCGTACGGGTAGGCGCGACCGCGGTCGAGCTCCAGGATCCACTGGGCGACGTGGTCCAGGAAGTACCGGTCGTGGGTGACGGCGACGACGGTGCCCGCGTACTTGGCCAGGTGCTGCTCCAGCCAGTTCACCGACTCGGCGTCCAGGTGGTTGGTGGGCTCGTCGAGCAGCAGCAGGTCGGGGGCCTCGAGCAGCAGCTTGCAGAGCGCGACGCGACGGCGCTCACCACCGGAGAGGCTGGTGACCGGCCAGTCGCCGGGCGGGCAGCCGAGGGCGTCCATCGCCTGCTCCAGCTGCGCCTCGAGGTCCCAGGCGTTGGCGTGGTCCAGCTCCTCCTGGAGCTTGCCCATCTCGTCCAGCAGCGCGTCCGAGTAGTCGGTCGCCATCAGCTCGGCGATCTCGTTGAACCGGTCGAGCTTGCCCTTGGTCTCCTTGACGCCGTCCTGGACGTTCTCCAGGACCGTCTTGGACTCGTCCAGCGGCGGCTCCTGCAGGAGCATGCCGACGGTGAAGCCGGGCGAGAGGAAGGCGTCGCCGTTGGAGGGCTGCTCCAGGCCGGCCATCATCTTCAGCACCGTGGACTTACCGGCACCGTTGGGGCCGACGACGCCGATCTTCGCCCCGGGAAGGAAGCTGAGCGTCACGTCGTCAAGGATGACCTTGTCGCCGTGGGCCTTGCGCACCTTGCGCATCGTGTAGATGTATTCCGCCACGTGAGATCGCTCCGGCGTCGTCGAGGAGTTGTTTCAGGCTGTCAGCGTTCCATTGTGCCGCACGGGGAGTGCCAGTCCGAACCCGGTTTCCCGAGCACGGGGGTGCGCGGGGTGGCCGGGACGGGCCGGGGGCGGCGCCCGGGAACGCCAGTGGCCCGGTCCCCCGGGACCGGGCCACTGTTCGTGCCGCCCTCGGCGCAGCCGGCTCAGGGCCGGCTACGCCGAGGGGTGCGAACCGCTTGGTCAGGCAGCGGTGCGGCTGTGGCGACCGCGGCGGCGCATCATGAACACCGCGCCACCACCCAGCAGCACCAGGCCGGCGGCGAGACCGGCGATCAGGCCGGAGTTGCTACCGCCACCGGTGAACGCCAGGCTCTTGCCGGTCGGGCTGGCCGAGGCGCTCGGGACACCGCCCGCGGCGGGGGTGGTCGGCGAGGAGCTCGACGCGGGGGTCGGGCTGGCCGAGGTGCCGGTGCTCGGCTTCGGGGTCGGGGTGGCGACCGCGCAGTCGAGGATGCCCGAGAACTCCGAGCCGGGGCCGGTCAGGCCGGCCACCTTGATGTCGTAGGCCTGCTTCTGGGCCACCGGGACCGTCACGGTCTGGGTGGCACCCGGGGCGACCTGGACCGGGGCGATGGCCTTGCCCTCGTTGGTCAGGTTGAGGGTGTAGCTCTGGTCACCGTTGTTGGTGACGGTGACCACGACACCGTTCTTGGAGCAGACGACCGCCTCGGTGACGGCGGGCAGCGGGCCGGCCGGGGCCCAGCTCGCACCGGCGGTGGCGGAGACCGTGTCGGCCTGGGTGCCGGCCAGGATCAGGGTCTGGCTGTGGTTCTCCGGCGTGTAGCCGAGGCTGGTGAACGCCCGGCCGACCTGGACCTGGGCCGAGGTCGAGGCGGTGATGGTGGCCTTGCCCGCGTTGGCACCGGCCGGCGCCTTGACGAAGAGCTCGTCGCCGTTCTTGGCCGGCTTGGTCAGCTTGCCGCTGGAGTCGGACAGGACGTTGCCGCTCTTGTCCGTGAGCACCACGCCGGCCGCGCTGGAGGTCGAGTCGAGCGAGGCCGAGACCGAGTCACCGGTGCTGCCGATCGCGATCGGGCCGAGCAGCGCGCCGCTCTTGCCGGAGACCGACGGCGGGGTCAGGGTCAGCGACGGCGCCGGCTCCTTGACGTCGGTCGCGTGGTCGATCAGGTAGCTGGCCAGGCTCGCCGCGCCCTGGTCGACCGGGACCGCCTTGACGTGGTCGGAGAAGTGCCAGATCGCGGCCTGGGTGCCGGCGGCGGCCTCGTCCGGGCTCAGGGTGCCGGCGCCGACCTCCTGGGCCAGCTTGCCCAGGTCGGTGACCTGCGGGTAGGAGTTCTGCAGGATCCAGTTGATCTTGCCCGCGTCGGGGTTGGTCGCCAGCGAGGTGCCCGACCAGGCGGTCTCCTGGTACTTGGCGTGCGGCTGGGTCTCCATGCTGAGGTCGATGCAGTAGGTGTCGAACTCGGTGCCATCCGACGCCTTCAGCACGATCAGGCCGCCGCCGACGTTCCAGTCACTGTCGTTGATCGTGATCTGGCCACTGAACTTCATGTGGTCCTGGAGCGTCGCGGTGGCCCCCGTGCCACCCGAGCCGCCGTCGCCACCGTCGGCGACCGCAGCGCCCGCCGTGACGAACCCGCCGCCGACCACCACGCTCGATGCGAGCATGACAGCAGCTATGCGGGAGATTCCCCGCCGATGCATCTGGAACATGTAGACCCCTCCGGGCAGGGCCGCGCCCTTGACGGCCCGCCGCGCATTGCCGCGCTTGTGGCGCCGGCCGCACTTGTCTGAACCAGACGCATCTTATTGAGAACCTTCGGCCCGCAAACCTCCACGACTGAAGATGCGACTTCCGTATCAGAATTGTTATCAAGCCGGTTGCTTCCGCACCCAGCTGACGGATCGCCAGATTTTCGTCACTTTATCGACTCGGTGACCTGCCGATCGGCCTGATTGCACGTCGGCCGCCCGGAAGTGTCATCGAAAGCTCAATCAACGCTCAACAAGGCGACCAGTATGTGGCAAACCGACTACCCTCCGGCACGTTTTCGAACACCCTCCGATCGTACGTAAGCGGATCAGCCGTGCGGGCCGGGCGACCAGCCCCGGGGGCCGGCGGGTCGCCCAGCCCCCCCGACCTGGACCCACCGGCCGAGGGGGCGTCAGGAGGACCCAGAGGCGCGCGAAGCGGTCGAGAGGGATATAAGGCGGCGAACCATCCGCAACCACCCCGCATTCCCCACGGTCCGTCAGGCCGGCGTGGCGACCACCTCCCCCACCATCTCCCCCGCTGGCTCCCCCACCGCACCCACGCCGCTCCCGCCGCGCGCCGCCCGGCCCGCCCTCGCCGCCCCCGCCGCGCGGCCCGCCCGGG
>NZ_JBNQTI010000085.1:0-35454 GCF_050325825.1 Kitasatospora sp. LaBMicrA B282 | reverse complement strand
CCAGCGGTGGGGCCGAGCCGACCCCCACCGCGCTCGCCGGCACGCCGCCGCCCCCGCCACCGCCGCGCACCCTGGTCGGCGCGGCCGGCAGCGGACCGCGTCCGCCCTGGTGGCGCCGGCCGCGCTCGCTGGTCCTGGCGGGCATCCTGGTGGCGGTCGCGGTGGTGGTCGCGGTGCTCCTGGTGGAGCGGCAGCCCAAGAAGAGCAACGCGGCCGGGAGCAGCTCGACCGGGACCGCCGCACCGCGGGTCACCCTGCAGGCGGCGAGCGCCAACGGCCAGGACCCGTACACTGGCTCGGTCACGGTCAGCGCGTCCGCCGGAGCGGCGACCGGTGCCTCGGCGAGCGCGTCCGGGACGGCCCCGGCCGGGTCGGGCGGCACCGGTACCGGCAGCGTGAGCGGTGCGACCGTCGGCCTGTACGGCGGCACCGAGCGGAACACCAGCTGCGACGTCGACCAGCTCGCCGACTTCCTCACCTCGCACCCCGACAAGGGGCGCGCCTGGGCCGGCGTCGAGGGCATCGACATCAGCCGGATCCCGGCCTACCTGCACTCGCTCACCTCGGTGGTGCTGCGGGTGGACACCCGGGTGACCAACCATGGGTTCGCGAACGGCGCCGCGACCAGCTTCCAGTCCGTCCTGCAGGCCGGCAGCGCCGTGCTGGTGGACGACCACGGCGTGCCCCGGGCCCGCTGCGCCTGCGGCAACCCGCTGCTGCCGCCGATCGTGGACACCGCCGCGCCGCAGTACACGGGCGACTCCTGGCCCGCCTTCCGGGCCGACTCCGTGGTGACGGTCCAGCCGGCCCCCGCGCCGGTCTCCTCGCTGACGCTGGTCGACCCGCAGAGCGGTCAGTGGTTCACCCGGCCGGTCGGCGGCGACGGTTCCACCGACCGCGGCACCAGCCCGCCGAGCAGCTCGCCGAGCTCCGGGACGGCCACCTCGGCCGGCACCGGCGCGAGCGGGAGCGCCGGTGCCGGTCCGAGCGGGTCCGCGAGTGCGAGCCCCAGCGCGAGTCACAGTGCGAGTCCGAGCCCGAGCGCGTCGGTGAGCGCCGGCAGCTCGTCGAGCCACCCGAGCAGCGCGCCGCCCACCGGTCCCGCCTCACCCCTGTCGCCGCTGTCCCCGCTCTCCTCGTAGCGGGGACGGGTCAGCTGCCGGGCTCCCCGTCCTCGTCGTCCTCGTACGCGAAGGGCTCGACCTCCCAGGGCTGCCCGGGCGCGTCCCGGTAGGCGGCGTGGCCGGGGGACAGGCCCGGGACCCGGGCGAGCGAGGGGTCGAGCTCGACCAGCGAGGACTGCGCGAACACGGTGCACGCGCCGGGCTCGTTCGGGTCGTTGACCCCGTCCAGCACCCACCAGGTCCCGTCGGGGGTGAGGATCACGGCGAGTGCGGGCAACTGCCCGTTCACCACGGTCCACTGGGCGATCGCGCCGCCGGTGCCGCCCGCGCCGCCCGTGCCGTCAGTAGTGCCAGTGGTGGCCACCGCTCTCCTCGATGCAGGTGATGGGGGTCCCGTGGCTGTCCACGGTGGACCTGCCCAGGTCGGCGGTCGGGCAGAACTCGCCGGCCCGGTAGTAGTTGCCGCTCGGAGCCATGATGATGCCCGAGGTCGGCGGACCGGCCGGCACGGCGGGTTCGGTCGGCTGAGCGGGTTCGGTCGGCTGGGCCGCGGGGGCGGGCTCGGCCGGAGGCTGGGCCGCCTCGGTACTGGGGTGGGGTGCAGGCGCGGGCTGGGTGGCGGGCGCGGTCGGGCGGTGCGAGGTGGCCGGCGCCGTCGGGGCGGCGGCCGGCGGTGCGGCCGCCGCAGTGGTCGGGGCGGCGGCCGGGGCCGCACTCGGCGCCGCGCTCGACGGGGACGGGGTGGCGACCGAGGCCGTCTGTGCCGTCGGGTGCGTGGTCTTGGGCGAGCCGGTGGCCACGGCCACCACCACCAGCAGCGCGAACAGCCCGGCGGGTATCCCGCACCCGAGCTTCAGTGCCTTCCGGTTGCCCTTGCGGGCGGGCGCGGGCCGCTGTGGTTGCCCCCAGCTGGGCTGTGGGGGGAGTGTCTTGGGCACGGTGATCCTCGGGGCGGGGAGTGGACGGTTCCTGGACGAGATGTGCTCGACGCGCGCGGGCACAGCCTGTCAGCTCGTGGTGATCCACCGTCAGGTTGTGATCATGCCGTGACGTTTCCCCGCCCCCGGATCGCGGTCCGGCTGGAGAAGTCCTGGGACGGCACCACAGAGCCGGTGGTGCAGGGGTCCGCTCCGCCGGCGCCCGGGCCCCTGCGGCCGAGCACGTGCAGGCTGTCCCGACCCACGTCCGGACCCGTTCCAGCGGCGGACGCGGACGCATTCCCGGGCCGCGAGTGAAACAGAGCACACGAAGGGGTCTCCCGGAGCGATTGCGGATCATGGCACAATGACCGCAGAAGCAGTCCCGTACCAACCAGTACGAACCTATTGACGTTCAGCGCACTCCGGGGTCGGTGAAAATCCGAACCGGCGGTTACAGTCCGCGACCCGTCCGCTGCCAGCGGTCGGTTGACCAGGTGAAATTCCTGGACCGACGGTTAAAGTCCGGATGGGAGGCGTGCGCGACGGATCCTTGCAGTACCGCGGTCTCCCTCCCGGGGAGCCGCGTCCGGCCACGGTGGCGTCCTCGACGCGGCTCGTCGGCCTCGCCCGGCGGGCTGCCGCCGGCGGGGTTGCGGCGACCTGTCGAACCTCAACCCGGCTGCTGCAGGCGTTCCGTGGAGTCTTCCCATGCTTTGCCACCCCGGAGTCCGCGCCCCTAGCGCGAGGAGAACCCGGGTGTTCACCGGCATCATCGAAGAGCTCGGCGAGGTCGTCTCCATCGAGGAGTTCGGCGATTCCTCGCGCATGCGCCTGCGCGGGCCCGTGGTCTGTGCCGACGCCCAGCACGGAGCTTCCATCGCGGTCAACGGCGTGTGCCTCACCGTGGTCGACACCCCCGAGGAACTGGCCGCCGGCACCGGTGAGTTCAGCGCCGACGTGATGGCCGAGACGCTGCAGCGGTCGAGCCTGGGGGCGCTGGCGCCCGGGTCCAAGGTGAACCTGGAGCGGGCCATGGCGCTCGGCGCACGGCTCGGCGGGCACCTGGTCCAGGGGCACGTGGACGCCACCGGCACCCTGCTCGGTCGGGCGCCCGGCGAGCTGGACGAGGACGGGCTGCCGCGCTGGGAGGTGCTGCGCTTCTCGCTGCCGCAGGCGATCTCCCGCTACCTGGTCGAGAAGGGCTCGATCACCGTGGACGGCATCAGCCTCACCGTGGTCGAGGCGGCCGCCGACAGCTTCACCGTCAGCCTGATCCCGGCCACCCTGGCGCTCACCACGCTGGGCGGCAAGGCGATCGGCGAGCCGGTCAACCTGGAGGTCGACGTGCTCGCCAAGTACGTCGAGCGGCTGCTCGGCGCCGGCGTGGTGCCCGGCTTCGCGGTCGACCCCGACGGCCTCGCGGCCGCCGTCCCCGCCGAGGACGCCTCGTGAACTGGCTCAACGGCGTCGCCTTCTCGATATTCGGCCAGCACGTGCTGTGGACCGACATGGTCGGCAACCTGCTCGGACTGGCTGCGCTGGCCCTCGGCTGGCACCGCTCGATCTGGAGCTGGCCAGCCCAACTCCTGTCCGGCGTGGTGCTGTTCGCGGCCTTCGCGTCGGGCCACCTGTCCGGTCTGGCGGGCAAGCAGGTGATCGTCGTGGTCACCGCCGTCTGGGGCTGGATCCAGTGGCAGCGCGGGCGGCGGGACACCGGCGAGATCCGGGTGCGGTTCGCGTCCTGGGCCGAGCGGGCGGTGCTGGTCGGTGCGACCGCCGCCGCCACGGTGGGGCTGGCCCTGCTCTTCGAGCACTACACCTGGATGTCCTGGAGCCCCTGGTCCGACGCCTACATCTTCACCGGCACGCTGGCGGCGATGGTCGCCCAGGCCCGCGGCCGGGTGGAGTTCTGGATCGCCTGGATCGCCGTCGACGTGGTCGGCGTCCCGCTCGCCTTCGAGAACGGCTACGCCTTCTCCGGTCTGACCTACAGCATCTACTTCGTCCTGGTGCTGCTCGGCCTGCGCGCCTGGTGGCTGCGCAGCCGCACCCCCCGTACCTCCTCCGCCCCGACCCTCCAGGGAGTAACGGCATGAGCACCCCCACCTCCGCCGTCACCGTCACCGACCCCACGGGCACCGACGTTCCCGTCATCGACCTCACCCTCGACCCGGTCGAGCGCGCCATCGCCGACATCGCGGCCGGCCGCGCGGTGGTCGTGGTGGACGACGAGGACCGCGAGAACGAGGGCGACCTGATCTTCGCCGCGACCGCGGCCACCCCCGAGCTGCTCGCCTTCACCATCCGCTACACCTCCGGCGTGATCTGCGTGCCGGTCACCCAGTCCGACGCCGACCGCCTCGACCTGCCCCCGATGACCCGGGTGAACGAGGACCGCAAGGGCACCGCGTACACCGTCTCGGTGGACGCCCGCGACGTGGAGTCGACCGGCATCTCGGCCGCCGACCGCGCCCTGACCATCCGGCTGCTGGGCGAACCCGCCAGCACCGCCGGCGACTTCACCCGCCCCGGCCACGTCTTCCCGCTGCGCGCGGTGGACGGCGGCGTGCTGGTCCGGCCCGGCCACACCGAGGCCGGCGTGGACCTGGCCCGGCTGGCCGGCCTGCCGCCGGCGGCCGCGATCTGCGAGGTGGTGAACGACGACGGCACCATGGCCCGGCTGCCCGACCTGGTCCCGTTCGCCCGCGAGCACGGCCTGGCGATCATCTCGATCGAGGACCTGATCGCCTACCGCCGCCGCACCGAGGTGCACGCCGAGCGGGTCGCGGTCACCAAGCTGCCCACCCGGAACGGCGAGTTCACCGCGGTCGGCTACCGCGGCACGCTCGACGGCGCGGAGCACATCGCGCTGGTGGCGGGCGGCCTGGACGCCGAAGGGCGGCTGCCGGACGGCGAGGACGTGCTGGTCCGGGTCCACTCCGAGTGCCTGACCGGCGACGTGCTCGGCTCGCTGCGCTGCGACTGCGGCCCGCAGCTGGCCGCCTCGCTGGACCGGGTGGCCGAGGCCGGCCGGGGCGTGGTGCTCTACCTGCGCGGCCACGAGGGGCGCGGCATCGGCCTGGGCCACAAGCTGCGCGCCTACCAGCTGCAGGAGCAGGGCCGGGACACCGTCGACGCCAACCTGGAGCTCGGCCTGCCCGCCGACGCCCGCGACTACAGCGTGGCCGCGCAGATGCTCACCGACCTGGGCGTGCGCTCGCTGAGCCTGCTGACCAACAACCCCGAGAAGCTCACCGCGCTCACCGAGTACGGGCTCAAGGTCACCGGCCGGGAGCCGATCGAGGTGGCGGCCGGCGAGCACAACCTGGCCTACCTGCTGACCAAGCGCGACCGGATGGGCCACGACCTGCCGTGGCTGGTCGGCTGACCCCGCAGTACGAACGACACGACCGAACCCCCCGAGAGGACACCAACGTGAGCGGCCACGGAGCCCCCGAGCTGACCGTCGACAACGCCCAGGACCTGCGGGTCGCGGTGATCGCCGCGCAGTGGCACACCCAGGTGATGGACGGGCTGCTGGACGGCGCCCGGCGCGCCCTGAAGGAGCTGGGCATCACCGAGCCCACCGTCCTGCGGGTGCCCGGCACCTTCGAGCTGCCGGTCGCCGCCAAGCGGCTGGCCGAGCGCGGCTACGACGCCGTGGTCGCGCTGGGCGTGGTGATCCGCGGCGGCACCCCGCACTTCGACTACGTCTGCGAGGCGGCCACCCTCGGCCTCACCCAGGTCAGCGTGGACACCGGCGTGCCGGTCGGCTTCGGCGTGCTGACCTGCGACAACGAGGAGCAGGCGATCGACCGGGCGGGCCTGCCCGGGTCGGCCGAGGACAAGGGCCACGAGGCGGTCACCGCCGCGGTGGCCACCGCGGCCACGCTGCGCGCGCTGGGCTGACCCGCGGCGGGCCGGTGGGCACGATCCCGTCCGGGGTCGTGCCCACGCGCATGTCCGCGAACGAGTCGCTGAACGCGGCCCCGAACCTGTCCACGAACCTGTCCACCGACCGGGACGCTTCCCACCCGCCGCGCAAGACCCCGTATGGTTTGTCCCATCATGGCTTCCAAGACATTCGAGGAGCTCTTCACCGAGCTCCAGCAGAAGGCCGCCACCGGCGACCCCGCGACCTCCCGTACCGCCCAGCTGGTCGAGCAGGGCGTCCATGCCATCGGCAAGAAGGTGGTCGAGGAAGCCGCCGAGGTCTGGATGGCCGCCGAGTTCCAGACCAAGGAGCAGACCGCGGAGGAGATCTCCCAGCTCCTGTACCACCTTCAGGTGATGATGGTCGCCCGCGGGCTGACGCTCGACGACGTCTACGCCCACCTCTGACCGGACCGGCGCCCGCTCTCCCCGCTCGCCCCAGCTTTCCGTACGCATCCCCCTTTTCACCGCATCCCACAGCGAAGGATCTTCCTCTCATGCTGCGCATCGCCCTCCCCAACAAGGGTTCGCTCTCGGGTCCCGCGGCGGAGATGCTGCATGAGGCCGGGTACCGCCAGCGCAAGGACCCCAAGGAACTGGTTCTGGTCGACCCCGAGAACCAGGTCGAGTTCTTCTTCCTGCGCCCGCGCGACATCGCCGTCTACGTCGGCTCCGGCCGCCTCGACGTCGGCATCACCGGCCGCGACCTGCTGCTGGACTCGGCCGCGGGTGCCGAGGAGGTGCTCGCGCTCGGCTTCGGCGGCTCGACCTTCCGGTTCGCCGGTCCGGCCGGCTCGCCCAAGGACGTCCAGGGCCTGCAGGGCCTTCGGATCGCCACCTCCTACACCGGCCTGGTCGAGCAGCACCTGGCCGAGCACGGCGTCACCGCGACGGTCACCAAGCTGGACGGCGCGGTGGAGACCGCGGTGCAGCTGGGCGTGGCCGACGTGATCGCCGACGTGGTGGAGACCGGCACCAGCCTGCGCAACGCCGGTCTGGAGGTCTTCGGCGAGCCGATCCTGATCTCCGACGCGGTGGTGATCCGGCCCAAGGGCGCCGGTGACGACTCGGCGGTCGAGCAGTTCCTGCGCCGCCTGCAGGGCGTCCTGGTGGCCCGCCGCTACGTGCTGATGGACTACGACATCCGGGCCGAGAAGGTCTCCGAGGCGGTCGCCCTGACCCCGGGTCTGGAGTCGCCGACCGTCTCCCCGCTGCACACCGAGGGCTGGGTCGCGGTTCGTTCGATGGTGCTCCGCAAGGAGGCGCAGCGGATCATGGACGACCTGTGGGCCATCGGCGCCCGCGGCGTCCTGGTGACCAACATCCACGCCTGCCGCCTCTGACGGTCCGCCGACCCCCTGGAGTACCACCGCCATGCCTGCCCCCGCCGCCGCCGCCCCCGCCGCCGGACTGCCCGTCCTGCCGGTCACCTGGGCCCCGCGCCGCAACCGCCTGGTGCTGCTGCCGGCCAGTGCGGCGGTGCTGCTGGTGTTCGGCGGCATGGCGGTGCTGCTGCCGGCCAGCTGGCAGCCGAACGACCGGATCCTGCTGATGCTGCTGGGCCTGGTCTTCTCCGCGGTCGGGCTGATGCTGGCCCGACCCAAGCTGGTCGCGGACGCGGACGGGGTGACCGTGGTCAACTTCGTCCGCACCCGGCGGCTGGCCTGGGCCGAGATCGTCCGGGTCAACCTGCGCCAGGGCGACCCCTGGGTGACCCTCGACCTGACCGACGGCACCTCGCTGGGCGCCCTCGGCATCCAGCCCGGCGGCGGCCGGGAGCAGGCGGTGCTGGCCGCCCGCGGCCTGCGCGACCTGGTCGAGGTGCACGGCGCGGCCACCGAGCCGACCGCCGCCTGAGCCGACTGCTGCCTGACCCCACCGCCGCCTGAGCCGACTCCGGCGCCGCCCGACCCGGGCCACGGGTGTGCCTGAGTGGGCCGCGAGGGGCAGCAGCGACTCCTGAGAAGTCGAACAGGTATCGTGGACCTGGTAAAGCCGGGGCAAAACGCCCCCGCTCGCCACCCACGGCCTGAGGAGTGACTCTCCCCCTCGATGGACGATCCGTCCGGTAGTACCCGCGCCGCCTGCCAGCGTGACCGAGAGCAGGCGGCCCAGTGACCACGGCCTGGCTGCTGCTGGCGGCGGCCTTCCTGCTGATCCTCGCCAACGGCCTCTTCGTGGCCGCCGAGTTCTCCTTCGTGACCGTGGACCGCGGCGCCGTCGAACGCGCCGCCCAGTCCGGTGACCGCCGCGCGGCCGGCCTGCGCAAGGCCCTGCGCCACCTCTCCTTCGAACTCTCCGGCGCCCAGCTCGGCATCACGATCACCTCGCTGGTGGTCGGCATGCTCGCCGAGCCGTCGCTCTCCCGGCTGCTCGGCCCGGTCTTCCGCGGCCTCGGCGTCCCCGACGGCGCCGCCACCGGGCTGGCCGTGGTGGTCGGCATGGTGGCCGCCACCGTGCTGCAGATGGTGATCGGCGAACTGGTCCCCAAGAACTGGGCGATCGCCCGCCCGCTCCAGGTGGCCCGCGCCGTGGCCGCCCCGCAGCGGCTCTTCTCCGCCGCCTGCCGCCCGCTGATCGCCGCGCTCAACGGCGGCGCCAACCGGGTGGTGCGCGCCCTGGGGATGGAGCCCACCGAGGAGCTGGAGCAGGCCCGCACCCCCGGTGAACTCGCCTTCCTGGCCCAGCACTCGGCCCGGGCCGGCGCCCTGGAGAAGGACGCGGCGCTGCTCTTCGTGCGCTCGCTGAACCTGGCCGAGCTGACCGCCGAGAGCGTGATGACGCCGCGGGTGGACCTCGCCGCGCTGCACCTGGAGGCCACCGCGGCCGACGTGGTGAACCTGACCCGGGCCACCGGCTTCTCCCGCTTCCCGGTGTACCGGGACAGCCTGGACGAGGTCACCGGCACCGTCACGCTCAAGGACGCGCTCGCGGTGCCCGCCGAGCGCCGCGCCGTCGTGCGGGTCGCCGAACTCGCCGGGGCGCCGCTGCTGGTGCCCGAGACGCTGCCCGCCGAGCGGCTGCTGGAGCAGCTGCGCCGCCGGCAGCCGATGGCGATCGTGATCGACGAGTACGGCGGCACGGCCGGCGTGGTCACCCTGGAGGACATCGTCGAGGAGCTGGTCGGCGAGGTGCGCGACGAGCACGACCCGGGCACCGCGCCCGAGCTGCTGGCCGTGCCGCCGGTGGACGGCCACCCGGCCTGGCTGGCCGACGGCCGGGCCCGGCTGGACCAGCTGGCCGAGGTCGGGCTGCACGCCCCGCAGGGCCCGTACGAGACGCTGGCCGGACTGCTGGCCGACCTGCTCGGCCGGATCCCGGCACTCGGCGACCGGGCCGAGCTGCCCGGCTGGGAGCTGACCGTGCAGGCGGTCGAGCGGCACCGCACCGCCCGGGTGCGCCTGGTGCACCTGGACCGCTCGGCCTCGCGGCACCCGGAGGGCCGGCGATGATCGCGTTGCAGCTCTTCGCCGCCGTGCTGCTGCTGCTCGGCAACGCCTACTTCGTCGCGGCCGAGTTCGCCGTGATCTCGGTGCGCCGCAGCCAGGTCGAACCGCTGGCCGAGGCCGGCGACCGGCGGGCCCGGCTGCTGCTGGGCTCGCTCTCCGAGGTCTCGGCCCTGCTGGCGGCCGCCCAGCTGGGCATCACGGTCTGCTCGCTGCTGCTCGGCGCGCTCGCCGAGCCGACCCTCGCGCACCTGCTGGAGGGCCCCTTCCACGCGGTCGGCCTGCCCGAGGGCCTGGTCCACCCGGCCGGCTACGCGCTGGCGCTGGCCCTGGTGGTGGTGCTGCACATGGTGATCGGCGAGATGGTGCCGAAGAACGTGGCGCTGGCCGCGCCGGAGCGGGCCGCGCTGCTGTTCGGCCCGCCGCTGGCCCGGATCGCCCGGCTGCTGGCCCCGGTGATCCGGTTCCTGAACGCCTTCGCCAACCGGGTGCTGCGGCTCTTCAAGGTCGAGCCCAAGGACGAGGTGGCGTCGGTCTTCACCGCCGAGCAACTGCTCTGGATCCTCGCCGAGTCCCGGGCCGCCGGGCTGCTCGCGGCGCCGGAGCAGGAGCGGCTGGAGGACGCCCTGGAGCTGGGGCGCCGCCCGGTGCGCGAGGTGCTGCTGCCCTTCGACGAGCTGGTCACGGTCGGCCCGGCGGTCACCGCCCGGCAGCTTGAGCTGCAGGTGGCGGCCACCGGCTTCTCGCGCTTCCCGGTGGTCGACGCCGGCCGGCAGATCCTCGGCTACCTGCACATCAAGGACGTGCTGGAGCTGGAGGACCCGGACGCCCCGGTGCCGGTGCGGCTCTGGCGCCCGGTCACCGTGGTGGGGGACCGGCTGCCGCTGGACGACGCGCTCACCGCGATGCGCCGGGCCGCCGCGCACGTCGCGGCGGTGGTCGACGGGACCGGGCGGATCCTCGGCCTGGTCACGCTGGAGGACGTGCTGGAGGAACTGGTCGGCGAGATGCACGACCCGGACCACCGGCCGGCCGCGGCCTGAGCACCGGGTGACCACAGCCCGCCGAGCCGATCGGCGGCCGCCAGGCGCTAGCCGCGGCCGTCGATCAGCTCGCCGTAGGCCTGCACCAGGTCGGGCAGCCGCAGCGTGGCCAGGTCCTCGCGGGTGGGACGGCCGCGGCAGAGCGAGAGCCGCAGGTCGCGGTAGGCACAGGACTTCTCGTACAGGGTCCGGATGAACCGGCCGTTGCCCAGCTCGTCTATCCAGCCCTCGCCCACCACGTGGCTGCAGATGCTGGCCAGCTCGTCGGCCGCGTCCTCGTCCCAGCCGTCGCCGTCCCGGGCGGCCAGCGCGCTGCCGATCGCGGTCAGCTCGGCCGGCCGGTAGCTGGGGAAGTCCACCCGGGTGGTGAACCGGGAGTTGAGGCCGGGGTTGGCGGCCAGCAGGCGGTTCATCCCCTCCGGGTAGCCGGCCAGGATCACCACCAGCCGGTCGCGGTTGTCCTCGGCCCGCTTGAGCAGCACCTGCAGCGCCTCGTCGCCGTAGGCGTCGCCCTTGCTGTAGCCGGAGTTGGCCAGGCTGTAGGCCTCGTCGATGAAGAGCACGCCGTCCAGCGCCGAGTCGATCAGCTCGTTCGCCTTGACCGCGGTCTGGCCGAGGAACTCGCCGACCAGGTCGGCGCGTTGCGCCTCCACCAGGTGGTCGCCGGAGAGCAGCCCGAGGGCGTGGAAGACCTGGCCGAGGATCCGCGCGACGGTGGTCTTGCCGGTGCCGGAGGGGCCGGAGAAGACGAAGTGCCGCTTCGGCGGCTGCACCGGCAGGCCCTGCTCGGCCCGCAGCCCGGACATCCGCAGCTGCGCGGACAACGCCCGGACCTGCCGCTTCACCGGGTCCAGGCCGACCATCCGCTCCAGGGCGGCGAGCGCCGCGTCCAGTTGCTGCTGGCCGTTGGCTGCGCCCGGCGCCGGGCCCGCGGCTCGGCGCGGGTCGGCGGGCAGGGCCGGCTCGGCGACCGGTTCCGGGCCGCTCGGCCCGCGCCGGCCCGACCGCTCGGCCATCGGGGAACGGCCGCCCAGCTGCACCGGTTCGGCGTCCGGCTGGTCGAACCGGCCGCCGTCGGCCGTGCCGTCCGGTGCCCCGAGGACGGCCGGCGGGCCGTCGAGCCCGGCGCCGTCGGGGCCCGCGGCGTCCGGCCCGGCAGGGTCCGGTCCGGCGCCCTCCAGTCCGGCACGCTCGGTGAACGCCCCGTCGCCGTACCCCGGTTCGCCGTACCCCGGTTCACCGCCGTAGCCGGGCTCGGCGTACCCGCTCTCGCCGTACCCCGGCTCGCCGAAGCCGGCCTCGAAGCCGCCCTCGAAGCCGTCCTCGCCGTACCCGGCCGGCTCCAGCACCCCGCCGACGCCACCGAGCAGGTCCAGCGTGGCGGTGTCCACGCCGGTCCGGTCCTCGCCCGGCTCGTCGGCGCCGAAGGCGGGCAGCTCCTCCAGCAGGCCGAGGCCGTCCTCGGCGGCGATCGCGGCCAGCCGGGCGGCGGTGTCCATGAAGGCCGGGTCGGCCCGGTGCACCGCCCGGTAGAGCGGCAGTGCGGCGGCGCTGCGCCCGGCGCCCTCGTAGGCCCGGGCCAGCCAGTAGCGCAGTTCCTTGCGCTGCGGCTGCTCGGAGCGGCAGCGGGCCAGCGAGGCGGCCAGCGGGGTCTGCGCCTGGGCGCACATGTCGAGCCGGACCCGGGCCATGCCGCCGAACAGTCCGGCCTCGATGCCGAGCAGCACGTCGTCCAGTAACTGGTCGGTGTCCCGGATCAGTTGCTCCCAGTCCTTGAGCAGGTAGGCCCGGCAGGCGTGCAGGAATCGCACCGAGGGGTCCTGCTCGACCGGCGGGCACTGGGCCAGCGCGCGGTCCAGCTCGGTCAGGTGCCGGCCGTCCAGCCAGTGCGAGGCGTGCGCCAGCGCCAGGTCGCGCTCGTCCTCCAGCACCGGCTGCACCCACCAGCCGAGCCAGTACCAGGAGCTGAGCGGGCGGCCGTGCCGGCGGCGTTGCTCGCCGAAACGTTTCTTGTTGCGGTACATGGACAGCAGTGCGCCCGAGGTGTCGCAGCGCAGTGCGTGCAGGCCCAGCCAGGCGTCGGCCATGCCCGGGTCGAGCCGGACGGCCGTGCGGAACTCCTCCTCCGCCCGGGCGTAGGCGCCGGCCGTGTAGGCGTCCATGGCGCGCAGCCAGGCCCGGTCGGCCGGGCCGTGGGGCCGGCCGCTGCGGCCGGCGGTGTCGACAGTGGTCACTCACGCCCCCCGTGGTGTGCACCGAGGCCCGGTCAGTGGCGGGACAGCGCCGTGCACCCGGGACGCTTCTGCGCCTGTGCGGAAATCGTACCCGTGCAGCGCTGATCCGGAAGGGGTGTGGCGCAGGTCCAAATCATTGGTGCGCGTTGACCGTTGGCATACTGACGGTTCGTCGCGAGGGCCTCGCAAGCACCATGCCCCGGGCGGCTCACGGGGAAACGGTGGGGGAAACAGAACGGCACCTCCGGCTCACGGGGGAACGAGCCGGAGGTGCCGCGTCTGGTTGCCGGGGTCAACCAACCCCGACGGAGCGAGAACTTAGTTCAAATCCGCACTTCTAGTCAAGCGACCGCTTAGTGGGCCCGACCGGCCGCCCGACCGGCTGCCTGACCGGCGCCCCGGACGGCCCCCGACCGGCCCGTTGCCGGCCCCGCCAGCAGCTCGCCGCTGCGCCCGTCCACCAGCAGGTCGGCGAACGGCCGGCTCGGATCGGCCGCGAAGTGCGCCGTCTCGGCCGCCGTCCAGCGCGCCCAGAAGGCGGCCAGCTCCGGCCCGTCCCGGCGCAGCCCGCGCTCCCGGGCCGCGGCCGCCGGCAGCTCCATCCAGAGCAGCGCGGCCAGCGCGGGCCGCACCGCCCGCCGCCCGGCCCCCACGCCCTCGACCAGTACCACCGGAGCGCACGGCACCTCGCGCGCCCCCTCGAACCGGCACGCGACCCAGTCGTACGGGGCGAACCGGGCCCGCTCGCCGCGCGCCAGCGGCTCCAGCACCCAGCGCTGCAGGCGCCCGGTCCAGTCGAAGAACTCCCGGTGGGTCGCCAGGTCGTCCAGGTGCACCACCGGCGCGCCGCCGAGCGCCGCGGCCAGCCGGCCGGCGAAGGTGGTCTTGCCGCTGCCGGCGTGCCCGTCCACCGCGACCAGCCGCACCCCGCCGCAGGAGGGCGGCAGGGCGCGCAGCCGGGCCGCGAGATCGGCCAGGGCCTGTCCTGGGTCGTCGGGAAGCTCCATGGGCGCCACTGTACGGGCCCTGACCTGTTCCTTCGGTGCCGCTCGAGGCGCCCCGGGCGGCCGCGGCGGCCCCGGGTGCCGGGAGACGGCCCGACCGTGACGTAGCCGCCCGGATGGGGCATACTCGCTTCGCTGTACCAGGTGAACGCCCGTTCACCGCGACCCGGTCGCGGGACGTCTCACCAGCTCGATCACCGCTCTCACCACGCCTGCCGGAAACCCCGGAGCCTATCGAGGAGGCGACCCACCCTCATGACCGCCGCATCCCCCAAGCCCGTGGAGCGCCAGCTGCCCAGCGAAGAGGCCCGCGAACTGCTCACCCTCACCCGTGAGCTGGTCCACCGCGAGCTGCTGCCCCGGGCCGCCGCGGACGAGGCGGCCGGCCGCTTCCCGCGCGAGGTCTTCGCCACCCTGGGCGAGGCCGGGCTGCTCTCGCTGCCCTACGCGGAGGAGGTGGGCGGCGGCGACCAGCCCTACGAGGTCTACCTCCAGGTGCTGGAGGAGCTCGCGGCCGGTTGGCTCGCGGTCGGCCTCGGCGTCAGCGTGCACACCCTGTCCTGCCACGCGCTGGCTCTGTTCGGCAGCCCCGAGCAGCGCGAGCGCTGGCTGCCGGGGATGCTCGGCGGCGCGCAGTTGGGCGCCTACTGCCTCTCCGAGCCGCAGTCCGGCTCCGACGCGGCCGCGCTGCGCACCCGGGCCGACCGGGAGGGCGAGGGCTACGTGGTCCGCGGCACCAAGGCGTGGATCACCCACGGCGGCCGGGCCGACTTCTACAGCGCGATGGTGCGCACCGGCAGCGAGGGCTCGCGCGGCATCAGCTGCCTGCTGATCCCGGGCGACGCCGAGCACCTGACGGCCGCGGCGCCCGAGCACAAGATGGGCATGAACAGCTCGCCCACCGCCCAGCTGCACTTCGACGGGGTCGAGGTGGCCGCCGACCGGCTGATCGGCGAGGAGGGCCAGGGCTTCCAGATCGCGCTCGCGGCGCTGGACTCGGGCCGGCTCGGCATCGCGGCCTGTGCGATCGGCCTGGCCCAGGCGGCGCTCGACCAGGCGGTGGAGTACGCCGGCAGCCGGCAGCAGTTCGGCCGCCCGATCGCCGACTTCCAGGGCCTGTCCTTCATGCTGGCCGACATGGCCACCCAGATCGAGGCCGGCCGCGCGCTCTACCTGGCCGCAGCCCGCCGCAAGGACGCCGGCCTGTCCTTCTCCAAGCAGGCCGCGATGGCCAAGCTGTTCTGCACCGACACCGCGATGCGGGTGACCACCGACGCGGTCCAGGTGCTGGGCGGCTACGGCTACACCCAGGACTTCCCGGCCGAGCGCTACATGCGCGAGGCGAAGGTGCTGCAGATCGTCGAGGGTACCAACCAGATCCAGCGGCTGGTGATCGGCCGTCACCTCAGCCGCGGCTGAACCCCGGCCCGGCTGCCCGCCATCGGGCCGGTCGGGTGTCCAGGCGGGTCAACCACCGTGCGGCGGGACCGGATCCGGTCCCGCCGCACGGTCGTGCCGGGCGCCGCTCAGCGCCGCACCAGCCCCTGCGCGGGACGCCGCATCGCCGGCACCCGCTCGGCCAACTTCCGTACCGGCACCGCGCCGGGGCCGCCGGCGTGGGAGAACGGCTGGGTCCGCCAGTCCAGTTCGGCCGGGAGCGCGAGCAGCGCGTCCAGCGCGTCGCCGGGCTGCGCGCCGGGTTCCGGCTCGCACTCCGGCAACTCGTCGGCCGGCAGGCCCGAGCCGGCGCAGAGCGCGGGCGAGAACGGGTGCCAGGCCGAGCGCAGCACCGCGTGCTGCGGCAGCAGTTCCTCGTCGCCCACCAGGGCGATCGGGCGGTCGCACTCCGGGCAGTGCACCCGGACGATCTCCCAGGTTTCGGCGTCGCCGGGGTCGGTCCCCGGTGTCACGCCGAAGCCCGGGGTGAGATCCTCACCCTCCGGTTCGTCGTGCGAGGTCAGGGTGCTGTCGGCGCCGAAGGCGCGCTGCTCAGCTGCAGGCATTGATCCCCCTTGGATCGCGCCGGGCCAACTCGGCCCGGGCCACCAGCAGCCATTCCCCGCGCGCACACACATAACCCTGCAGGTCGGCGCAGGGTGATGCACGCCGGTGTGGCCTTCGCCACATTCCGCCGGCACATGCCACCGGTGTCGCGGCCGCGCCCGGCGGCTGCGACGGCGCGCGCGGGTGGGCAGGCCGCACGCCGTACGGATCGGTGGCCGGAGCGGCCCGCGCAGTGGTGCCCGGTCGGAGCGGTGCGCCGGGTCGGGTAGGTTTGCGCCTTGTGGAGGATCTCGACCAGCGCATCGTTCAGCTCCTCGTCCAGGACGGGCGGATGAGCTACACCGACCTGGGCAAGGCGACGGGCCTGTCCACCTCGGCCGTCCACCAGCGGGTCCGCCGGCTGGAGCAGCGCGGGGTGATCCGCGGCTACTCGGCGATCATCGACCCGGACGCGGTCGACCTCGCGCTGACCGCCTTCATCTCGGTCAAGCCGTTCGACCCCAGCGCCCCGGACGACGTGCCCGACCGGCTGGCCCCGCTGCCCGAGATCGAGGCCTGCCACAGCGTGGCCGGCGACGAGAACTACATCCTCAAGGTCCGGGTCGCCGCTCCCGGCGACCTGGAGGACCTGCTGGCCCGGATCCGCAGCGCGGCCGGCGTCTCCACCCGGACCACAGTGGTGCTCTCCACGCCCTACGAGGCCCGTCCGCCCAAGCTGTAGCGCCCCTGGACGGCAGGCCGGTGTCCGGTGGGCGGACACCGCGGGTGCAGACTGTTTCCCATGACCGAACGCACCTCCCGCACCGTGCTGCTCCGCGGCGGCACCGTCTACAGCCCGGCCGACCCCTTCGCCACCGCGATGCTGATCGAGGGCGAGCACGTCGCCTGGGTCGGCAGCGAGGGCGCCGCCGACGCCTACGCGAGCGTCGCCGACGAGGTGGTCGAGCTGGCCGGTGCGCTGGTCACCCCCGCCTTCGTGGACGCCCACGTGCACGCCACCTCGACCGGCCTCGCGCTCACCGGCCTGGACCTGACCGGCTGCCCCTCGCTCGCCGAGGCGCTGCGCCGGATCGCCGACTTCGCCCGCGCGAACGCCGAGCAGAGCGCGCAGGGCGGCGTGCTGATCGGCCACGGCTGGGACGAGTCCGGCTGGCCCGAGGGCCGGCCGCCGACCCTGGCCGAGCTGGACGCGGCCACCGGCGGCGCCGCCTGCTACCTCTCCCGCACCGACGTGCACTCCGGCCTGGCCAGCAGCGCGCTGCGGGAGCGCACCCCGCAGCTGGCCGAGCAGCCCGGGCACCACCCCACCGGCCCGCTCACCAAGGCCGCCCACCACGCCGTGCGCCGCACCGCGTTGGCCGAGTTGACGGACGATCAGCGCCGCGCGGCGCAGCTGGCCACGCTGCGCCGGGCCGCCGCCCTCGGCATCGCCGCGCTGCACGAGTGCGCCGGCCCGGAGATCTCCTCGGAGCAGGACCTGACCGCCCTGCTGGCGCTGGCCGCCGAGCAGGCCGGCCCCGAGGTCCACGGCTACTGGGGCGAGTTGGGCGAGCACGGCGGCGTGGCCACCGCGCAGCGGCTCGGCGCGGTCGGCGCCGGCGGCGACCTCTTCGTGGACGGCGCGCTCGGCTCCCGCACCGCCTGCCTGCACACCGCCTACCAGGACGCCGAGCACACCGGCACCGCCTACCTGACGGCCGATCAGGTCGCCGAGCACGTCGTCGCCTGCACCGAGGCGGGCCTGCAGGCCGGCTTCCACGCGATCGGCGACGCCGCGCTGGCCGCCGTGCTGGAGGGCGTCCGGGCGGCCGCCGACCGGGTCGGCCTGCCCCGGGTCAAGGCGCTGCGCCACCGGGTGGAGCACGCCGAGGCGCTGGACGACAAGGCGATCGCCGGCTTCGCCGAACTGGGCCTGACCGCCTCGATGCAGCCCGCCTTCGACGCCGCCTGGGGCGGTCCGGACGGGATGTACGTGCAGCGGCTGGGCGCCGAGCGGGCGGCCGGGCTCAACCCGTTCGCGGCGCTGCTGCGCGCCGGGGTGCCGCTGGCCTTCGGCTCGGACGCCCCGGTCACCCCGCTGGACCCGTGGGGCTCGGTGCGGGCCGCCGCCTTCCACCAGAACCCCGAGCACCGGATCTCGGTGCGCGCCGCCTTCGCCGCGCACACCCGCGGCGGCTGGCGGGCGATCGGCCGCGACCAGGAGGGCGTGCTGGTGCCGGGGGCGCCGGCCAGTTACGCGGTCTGGCGGACCGGCGAGCTGGTGGTCCAGGCCCCGGACGACCGGGTGGCCGGCTGGTCCACCGACCCGCGCTCCGGCATCCCGGGCCTGCCCGACCTCACCCCGGGCACCGAGCTGCCCCGCTGCCTGCGCACGGTGGTCCGCGGGCGGACCGTCTACCAGGCGGAACTCGCCGGCTGACCTGCGCGCATTCTGACCTGCGCATTCTCACCGTCCGGCGACTTCCGGTGGACGGCGGCGGCCAGGTACCGTCGTGCTTTACCGCCGCTGTCCGCACGGTCGGCGGCCGACCCCCCGCCGACGGCGGGGGCCCGATCCAACCCGGCGCCGGCCGTGGCGACGAGCCCGGCCCGGCCACGGACCTTACGCCAGAGAGATGGTGCGCAGGTGGCTTTGCCCGTCGACCCGGACACGGGCACGGACCCGGACCCGCTGGATCCGGCCGCACCCGGGGCCACCTCCGGCGCGTCCGGGCCGTCGCCCCGCGAGCAACCCGCCACGCAGCACGAGGCGCAGCCCGTCGCCCGGGCGGGCCGGTGGGCCCGGCTGCGGGCCAGGGTCCGGGTCGGCTGGCGCCGCAGCGCGCTGGCGGCTGGTGCCGGGCTGGCGCTGGCCGCCGCCTTCCCGCCCTACGGGTTCTGGCCGCTGTCGATCGTGGCGGTGGCGGCGCTGTCGCTGCTCACCCGCGGCCGCAGCGTCCGGCAGGGCGCCTGGACCGGCTTCGCGTTCGGCTTCCCGTTCTTCCTCTGGCTGCTGGTCTGGATGCAGGTGGTCGGCTACGACGCCTGGGTCGGGCTCTCGCTCGCCGAGGCGGGCTTCCTCTGGGTCCTGGGCGGCGCCCTGGCGCTGACCTCGCGGCTGCCCGGCTGGCCGCTCTGGGGGGCCTGCCTCTGGGTGACCGAGGAGTGGGCCCGTGACCGGCTGCCGTTCGGCGGCTTCCCGTGGGGCCGGCTGGCGTTCGCCAACACCTCGAGCCCGTACACTCCGCTGGCCGCGCTGGGCGGCGCGGTGCTGGTCACCTTCGCCGTCGCGCTGACCGGCACCCTGCTGGCCTACCTCGCGCTGCCGGTGGCCCGCCGGGTGCGGGCCCGTCGCGCGGGCAGCGCGCCGGTCCGCCTGACGCCGCGCCGGGTGCTGCTGCCGGCCGCGGCCGGCACGCTGGCCGTGCTGACCGCGGTGAGCGGTTTCGCGGTCCCCGTTCCCACCGGCGGGCAGCGTGCCGGCGGCCCGGCGGACGTCCGGGTGGCGCTGGTCCAGGGCAACGTGCCGCACCCCGGGATGGACTTCCTGGGCCGCCCGATGCAGGTGCTGGACAACCACGCCAACGAAACCGAGAAGCTGGCCGGGGAGATCGCCGCCGGCCAGGTGCCCAAGCCCCAGCTGGTGATCTGGCCGGAGAACGCCTCCGACACCGATCCCTACGGCGATCCGATCACCTACGAGACGATCATGGAGGCGGTCCGCTCGGTCGGCGTGCCCACCCTGGTCGGCGCCCTGGTCGACGGCCCGGACGCGCAGCACGTGCAGAACGAGGGCATCGTCTGGGACCCGATCAGCGGCCCCGGCGCCCACTACACCAAGCAGCACCCGGTGCCGTTCGGCGAGTACGTGCCGTTCCGCTCGGTGCTGATGAAGGTGATCACCCGGCTGCAGCGGGTGGCCCGCGACTTCTACCCGGGCAAGGGCACCGGGGTGCTCCAGCTCGGCCCGGCCCGGATCGGCGACGTGATCTGCTTCGAGGTCGCCTACGACGAGATCGTCCGTGACACCGTCGACGACGGCGGCCGGGTGCTCGTCGTGCAGACCAACAACGCGACCTACGCCGAGAGCGGCCAGCCCGACCAGCAGTTGGCGATGTCCCGGCTGCGCGCGGTCGAGCACGGGCGGGCGGTGCTGATCGCCGCGACCAGCGGGATCAGCGCGGTGATCCGCCCGGACGGCACGGTCGAGAGCCGCACCGGCGAGCTGACCGCCGCCACCCTGAGTGCGGACGTGCCGCTGCGCGACAGCAGGACGCTGGCCGACCGGGTGGGCGCCGCGCCGGAGTGGGCGATCTCCGTCCTCGGTCTGCTGACCTGCGCGGCCGCGGTGCTGGTGGAGCGGCGCCGGCGGCGCGCAGGCGGTCCGGGCCCGGGCGCGCCGGCCGGAACACCGGCGGACGCCGAACCGTTGTCCGTTTCGTGACACAGCACGCGTACCCCGCCCGGGCCGGCCGCTTCGAGCGGCTGCGCCGCTTCGTTCCGCTCCTCCTCGCCGCCTGGCTGGTGTTGGAGATCTGGGTGCTGATCCAGGTCGCCTCGGTGACCGGCTGGTTGCTGGTGCTGCTCCTGCTGCTGGCCGGGCTGGTGGTCGGGTTCCGGCTGATCCGGGCGGCCGGGCTGGACGCGCTGCGCGCCGCCACCATGGGCACCCCGTTCGAGCAGGAGACCGCCGCGGCGACCGGGGGCAGGCCGCCGACCGGGCATGCCGGGCTGACCGCGCTGGCCGGACTCTTCCTCGCGCTGCCCGGGTTCATCTCCGACGCGCTCGGGCTGACCATGCTCTTCCCGCCGACCCGGGCGCTGTGGCGGGCGGCCGGGCGCACCCTGGCCCGCCGCGCGACGCGCACGGCCGGGGTCGGCGACCCGCTGGCCGACGCGTTCCGGCTGCAGGAGCAGATGCGGATCCACCGGCCGGACGGCAAGGTCGTGCAGGGCGAGGTGGTCGACCCGGACGAGCCCGGCTCGACCCGTCCTCCGCAGGACGACCAGCCGCGCCCGCCGCTCGGGCACTGAGCCGCCTCGGCCACCGGGCCGCCCGCTGTCGGTGGGCGGCCCGTTCGTTGAAGCGCCGGACCCGCAAAAACGCCTGGGGCCCCGATCCACCTGGATCGGGGCCCCAGCTTGTCGCTCGGTCAGGCGCTCTTGCGGGTGTCCCGCGGGTGCACCGCGAGGTTCATCCCGCCGGAACGAAGGACGGCCAGCCGCTCGGCCAGCACCTCCTCCAGCTCCTCACGGGTCCGGCGCTCCATCAGCATGTCCCAATGGGTCCGGGTCGGCTTGATCTTCTTCTCTTCCGGCTCGTCACCGTCGAGCAGGACGGCCTCGGTGCCGCAGAAACGGCACTCCCACACCGAGGGAATCTCCGCCTCGACGGAGAAGGGCACCTCGAACCGGTGTCCGTTCTGACATGCGTACTCGACGGTCTGGCGCGGGGCCAGATCAATGCCACGGTCGGTCTCGTAGCTAGTGGCGCCGAGTCGCGTGCCTCGGAGAGCTCGCTCGCTCATGAATCGTGCCTCCAGGGCTTATGGCCCACAGGACTAGTTGGGGTCGCTGTCTTCGTCGATCGGTCAACGCTTGGCTTCCGACGAAGATTCCCGTCCGGGGACATGCGTCGTCTGTCGTGCCGCCCCTGTTTGTACCCATCTCCGTCCGATTTGTCACATCTGGACAGGGATATCACCCTGAGTGTCACGAATTTCGCACCCAGTGACCGAATCCCTTTCCGGTGGCACTGTCCGCTCCCCCCCGGGTGGAGCGGAGCGGGCGGCCGACGGTGGAGAGTACTGGCGTCGCACCGAATTGGCCATTCGTACAGCTCAGGCTCACGGCCCGACGACGGCGCCCGGGTCAGCGCGCCTTGCCCAGTTCCACCCGGGAGGCGCCGGCCGGCTGCTGCGGTTCGGCGGCGGGTTGCTGCGGCGGGTGCGCCGGCATCGGCGGGGCGGCCGCCTCGGTCCGGGTGTCGCGGTGCGGGAGCAGCGCGATCACCGCCTCCCGCAGCCGGGCCGGGGCCCCGTCGTCCAGCGGGTCCACGGTGGCGGGCACCTGGAGCCGGCCGGGCGCCTGGTTGCCGATCCGGGCGAAGCCGCGGCCGGGCGGGGTGTGCGCGGCCGGCACCAGGTCCACCGGGACGCCGAGCGCGCGGTGCAGCTCCTGCGGGCGGTGGGCACCGAGCACCACCCGGGCCCGGGTGGTGGCGTGCACGGTGGGTGAGAGCCGGTCGGCGGCCTCCAGCGACTCGGCCAGCACCACGGTCACCCGGGCCGCCCGGCCCTGGCGCAGCGGCAGCTCCAGCAGGTCCTGCGGGTCCGGGCGGCCCTCGGCCTGGGCCAGCTCGCTCAGCTCGGTGGGGTGGTCGAGCAGCAGCCAGAGCGGGCGGGTGGCGTCGGCGGGTGCGGGCTCGCCGCGGTAGCGGGCGGCGTTCAGTGCGGCCAGCCGGCGCTCGGTCTCCTGGGCGGCCCAGTCGAGCGCGGCCAGGGCGCCGTGCAGGCTGGTCTCCACCGTGTGCACACCGGGGCGGTTGACCAGGCAGGCGTGCTCGCCGGTGCCGGCGCCGTCGATCACCAGCAGGTCGCCGTGGGCCAGCGCCTGCAGGGCGATGGTGCGCAGCAGGGTGGAGGTGCCGGAACCGGCGCCGCCCAGCGCCAGCAGGTGCGGCTCGGCCGAGCGCGGGCCGGTGCGCCAGATCACCGGGGGCTGGTGGCCGGGGCCGCCGGGCCGCTCCACCGGGATCATCCGCTGCACGGTCTGCGGGTCGGTGAAGCCGAGCACGATCTCGCCTGGTGCGGTGACCCAGGTCTGCGCCGGCACGTCCTGCGGCAGCGGCGCCAGCGCGGTGACCTGCAGGCGGTTGCACTCCTGGTCCCAGTCGAAGCGGTACTCCCGGGCCCGGCCCGCCTTGCCCTGCACCACCTGCTCGATGCGGGCCCGGGCAGCGGGCTCGGTGTCGGTGAAGTAGGCGGGGTAGCCGATCTCCAGGGTGGCCAGGCGGCCCTCGGCGTCGAAGCTCCAGCCGGCGAAGACGTCCTGGTAGCGGCCGTCGGCCCGGTAGGGCGGGCACGGGTCGTCGGGGCCGGCCAGGTAGGGGGTGAGGGCGGCGTACAGCGCGGGCAGCTTGACGTCGGCGGGGTCGGGTGCGGGCTCCGGCGGGGCCTTGGGGTCGCGCCCCTTCCAGGCGGCGCTGCCGACCAGGGCGAGCACGGCGAACAGCGGGCCGTGCGGCAACAGGAGGACGCCCACCGCGCCGGCCACGGCGAGCAGCAGGGTCGGGCCGCGCCGCTCCCTGGGGGTGGCCTGCCAGCGGGCCCTGGTCCAGCCGGCGTGCCGGCGCAGGCCGCGGGCGATCAGGGTGAGCGGGGCGAACATGTCGGCGGCGTGGTCGCCGGCGGTGCGGGCGAGGTCGCGGCCGCGGGTGAAGTGGCGGGTGAGAGACATGGTCCTGGACTCCCCGGGCGGGTCGGGACGGGTGCGGGGGCCGGGCGGCCGGTGGGGGAGTGGCCGCGGTGGCGGGGCGCCGGGTCGGGCGGGCGCGGGGGCGCGGGGTGGACGGCGGCGGCCCGGGGCGGTGGGTCCGCGTCCGGGCCGCCGGCCCCGCGGCGCGGTCAGAACTTGATGCCGCCGATCAGGTTGGCCAGGCTCGCGCCACCGGCCTGGATGCTGGGCGCGATCGCGGTGCCGGCCAGGTAGAAGCCGAAGAGGGCGCAGACCACGGCGTGCGAGACCTTGAGCCCGTCCCGCCGGAAGAAGAGGAACGCGATGGTGCCGAACAGGACGATGCCGGAGATGGACAGGATCACGGGGACTGCTCCTCGGTGAGGCGGGACAGGGTGCCACTGCCGGGGGATGGCAGCGACGGGGTGGTCCGCGAGGCCATACGGGGACAGTGTCACGGAGAGTGCCATCATCCTGACAAATAGTCATAGATGACGGAACGGAGCAAATGGGTGGTCTTCGGCCGAAGCCGCAGGCCGGAGGTGGGAACGCAGGTTCGGACGGCCCGTCGGGACGGGTCCGACGGGCGGATTTCCCGGACTTTCGCGGGGGTGGGCGCGCGACCGGAGCGGGTTGCGGGCGACGCGCCGAGTTCGCTCGAACGGAGGAGCGTCCGCGGGGCGGTGGGTGTCGTGCGGCGGGGGCGGACGACGGACGCCGCGGCCGGATCGCGGACGGTTGTTGGCCGCGAAGATCACGGGCCACTACCGTTCCGGGTGGCCGACCGCGAAGCCGTGCCCCGCCGGACCGGGCGGGCACCCGACTGGAAGGGGGCCTGCATGGCCAGTCCCACCAACCCCGCCGACTCCGCCGACGAACCGCTGTCCGCCGGGCAGGAGCCCGTCGACGCCGAGCTGATCGAGCTGGCCGGGCGGATCTTCGACGCCGCCCGGGGCGGTGACACCGAGGCGCTGGGGGCCTTCCTGACGGCCGGTGCGCCGGCCGACCTGACCAACGACCGCGGTGACACGCTGCTGATGCTCGCCGCCTACCACGGTCATGCGGCGGCGGTGCGGCTGCTGCTGGAGCGCGGCGCGGACCCGAACCGGGTCAACGACCGCGGCCAGAGCCCGCTGGCCGGGACCGTCTTCAAGGGGGCCGACGAGGCGCTGGCGGCGCTGCTCGCGGGCGGCGCCGACCCGCACGCCGGCACCCCGTCGGCCTACGAGACGGCGCAGATGTTCGGCAAGGCGGAGCTACTGGCCCGTTTCGACGGGGTTTTGTAGCAGTTGAAAAGTAGAATCATCGGATGATGGGTTAGGTCGTACCGGGCCGTATCGTGGCGGTCATGGAGCTGCAGATCACCGGATACGACCACCCCGATGCCGAGAAGCTGACCGCCGAGGTGCAGCAGGAGTACGTCCGCCGCTACGGCGCGGTGGACCTCACCGAGATGCGGGCCGAGCACTTCGCCGCCCCGCACGGCACCTTCGTGGTCGGCTACCTGGACGGCGCCCCGGTGGCCTGCGGCGGCTGGCGGGCCAAGGATGCCGGCCAGTCCTTCCTGCGCGACGGCGACGCCGAGCTGAAGCGGATGTTCGTCGTGCCGTCGGCCCGCGGGCGCGGCCTGGCCCGCACCATGCTGCGCCACCTGGAGGAACTGGCCGCCGCGGCCGGGCGGCGACGGGTGGTGCTGGAGACCGGGACCGAGCAGCCCGAGGCGGTGGCGCTCTACGAGTCCGAGGGCTACCGGCCGATCACCAAGTTCGGCATCTACCGGGACGCACCCGAGTGCATCTGCCTGGGCAAGGACCTGGCCGCGGGCTGACCCGGGCAGGGGGCACGGGAGCGCCCGGGGGTGTGAATTCCGGCCGTGCTGCCCGCCGATCGGCCGGTTACTTGACTGGTGCCGGTGAATTCTCCGTACTCCGCCCGTGGGGTCGTGACACCGAGTGGCGGATTACCCGCGAATAGCACGTCGGGGCTGGGTTAGCGTCGTCCCCGCCTCGTCCTGCGGGCGCTTCCGGAAAACCGGTGGCGCCCGCCCCTGCCCAACGCTATTCACCGGGAGACACCGTGCACGACAATTGCCAGCCGGAAAGCAGTGCGGCCGCCGCCGACGGAGTCCAGCTCGCCGTGAACGCGCTCGCCGAATTCCCCCTCCGCGGTGGTGCCGGAAACATGGCAGGCCGCATCGCGGCGGTCGCCGACCTGTGCCGGGCGGTGGACACGGCGCTGGACGTGCTGGTGGTGCGGGTGGCGGCCGAGGCCGCCGAGGAGGGGTGGACCACCGACCTGATGCGCGAGGCCAGCGCCGGCTACCACGCCCGCCTGCAGCAGGCGCTGGCCGGTCCGCGCCGCCCGCTCGACGCCGCCGTCCCGGCCCGCGGCTGAGGGGGCACCGATGACCAGCAACCGCAACGCCCACGTGCTGCGCTGCCCCACCCGCTGGGCCGACGTCGACCAGAACGGCCACATCAACAACGCCCGCCTGGTCGGCTACATCCAGGAGGGAATCTACGACCTGTTCCACCACCACGCGCACGCGGTGCGGGAATCGCTGTTTTCGGCCGGATTCCTGATCGCCCGGCACGAGATCGATTATCTGGAACAGTTGCACCACGAGCCGGACCCGCTGCTGGTGCGGCTCACGGTGGAACGGCTCGGCCGCAGTTCCGCACACGTCCGGGTGGACGTGTGCCGCGAGCCGTTCACCTACATGACCGCACGCACCGTGGTGGTGGCCCGGGACCGGATCTCCGGGCGGTCGCGCAAGCTCAGCCAGTCGGAGCGCAGCTTCCTCTCCGACTTCATGGCGGTCCCGCCGTCGCCGGTGGCCGCCGGCCCGGCCACGCCCTCGGTGATGGCCCGCAGCAAGCCGCTGGCGAGCCGCTCGATGGCGGCGCGACCGCTCGGCCTGGTCTACGGCTCGAGCGTGCTGGCCCGCAAGGTGCCGGCGCCCGCCCGACCGGTGACCCGGGCGCTCTGCCGGGTCTGAGGCGCCGGACCGGCCGCGCGCCGGTGCCGTGGGTGCGGGGGCGGTCCCGCACCCGACGGCGCCCCCGCACCCGACGGCGGCGCTCAGCCGAGCACGGCCTGCGCGTCGATCTCCACCAGCATCGCCTGGTGCGGCAGCTCGACGAAGACCGTGGTCCGGCACGGCCGCACCTCGCCGGGCGCCAGGTTCTCCGCCAGGAACTGCGCGTAGGCCTCGTTCATCGCGGGGAAGAACGCGCGCTCGGTCAGGTAGACCCGGAACATCACCACGTCCGCCACGCTCGCGCCGCCGGCGGTGAGCACCGCCTTGACGTTCTCCGGGGTGCGGCGGGTCTGCGCCTTGACGTCGCCGCGGTGGAGGTAGGCGCCGGTCGCCGGGTCCTGCGGGCCCTGCCCGGAGACCTGCAGGATCGGGCCCTTGCGGACGCCCTGCGAGAAGCCCCAGGCCGGGGCCGGGGCGTGCGGGGTGCGGATCTCGGTCTTCTCGGTCATCCGGGGTGGGCCTCTCGGGTGGTGGGTGGTGGCCGGAGCGGCTGCCGGCCGGGGTGGCTGGTGCCGGGGTCAGGGCGCGCCGCAGTCGGCGGAGACCGTCGCGGCGGCCGCGAGCAGCCGGGGCAGCAGCGCCAGCACCTGCTCGTGGCGCAGCACCAGGTCGGGGGCCGAGAGCGAGACGGCGGCGACCACCCGCCCGGTGGCGTCCCGGACCGGTGCGGCCACGCAGTTCACGAAGGACTCGTGCTCGCCGCGGTCCTGCGCCCACCCCTGTTCGGCCACCGTGTCCAGCTCCGCCAGCAGGGCCTGCGGGGTGGTCAGGGTGCGTGCGGTGAACGGCGTGAACTCCACCGTGCCGACCAGTCGCCGGCGCTCGGTCGGCGGCAGGCCGGCGAGCAGCACCTTGGAGACCGCCGCGCAGTGCAGCGGGACCGGCAGGCCGATCCGGGAGTACATCCGCACCGGCTGGCGGGACTCGTACTTGTCCACGTAGACCACCTCGCCGCCCTCCAGCGCGGCCAGGTGCACGGTCTGCCCGGTGGCGGCGTTCAGTTCGGCGAGGTGCGGGGCGGCGATCCGGCGCACCGGGCGCTGCTCCAGGGCCCGGCCGGCCAGCGCGAAGAGGCCGGCGCCCAGGTGGTAGCGGTGGGCGGGGTCGCGGTGCACCAGGCGGGCCTGCTCCAGGCTCCGCAGCAGCCGCAGTGCGGTGCTCTTGTGCACCCCGAGCAGCGTGGCCAGCTGCTCCAGCGAGCGCTCGCCCTCGGCGAGTTCGGCGAGCAGCGCGAGCGCGCGGTCCACGGTCTGGCTCATCGGACCGGGCCCACCTCCCCAGCTTCCTCGGTCGACCGCCGTCATTGACCGGCGTCTGTGGGCATGTTAGAACGGCCGCAACAACATCCGCAAAGATCGTTGCACCATGCGCAACGGGCCAGGTCGAGTGGGGTGACGGAGTCGTGGCAGAGCCGGCGATCGACCGGGCGAAGGTGGCGGCACTCGCCGAGGAGCGGCTGGACTGGCGGTTCAAGGCCGTCCCGCCGGCCGCCTGGGGCCTGACGGTGCGCGAGTACCTGGCCACCGGCCCCACCCTCGACCGGCTCGCCACCCCGCTGCTCACCCTGGACGCCGGCGCCCTGGCGCACAACCTCGGCACCATGGCGGCCTGGTGCGCCAAGGCCGGGGTGGCGCTCGCCCCGCACGGCAAGACCACCATGGCCCCGGCCCTCTGGCAGGCCCAACTCGACGCCGGTGCCTACGGGATCACCCTGGCCAACCTGCCCCAGCTGCACGTCGCCCGGGCCTTCGGGGTGCGCGAGGTGCTGCTCGCCAACTCGCTGCTCGACCCCGGCGGACTCGCCTGGCTCGCCGGGGAGTTGGACCGCGACCCGGAGTTCCGGTTCAGCTGCTGGGTGGACTCGGTGGCCGCGGTCGAGCTGATGGACCGGGCGCTGCGGGCGGCCGGTGCCGGGCGGCCGGTGGAGGTGCTGGTCGAGCTCGGCGGCCCCGGTGGCCGCACCGGCGCGCGGGACGTGTCGAGCGCGCGGGCGGTGGCCGAGGCGGTGGCCGCCGCGCCGACCCTGCGGCTGGCCGGCCTGGGCGGCTACGAGGCGGCGCTGGCCCGGGACGCGAGCCCGGAGGGGCTGTCGGCGGTCGAGTCGTACCTGGCCGGGCTGGTCGAGCTGTACTTCATGCTCTCCGCGGCCGACCTGTTCACCCCGGGGGAGCGGGTGCTGGTGAGCGCCGGCGGCAGCGCCTACTTCGACCAGGTGGCCCGGGCGCTGGCGCCGCTCGGCGGTCAGGACACCACCGTGGTGCTCCGCTCGGGCGCCTACCTGGCGCACGACGACGGCTTCTACCGCGGCATCTCCCCGTTGGTGCGTGCCACGGACGAGGAGCCGCTGCGGGCCGCGCTGCACGGCTGGGCCCGGGTGCTCTCGCAGCCCGAGCCGGGCCTGGCGCTGCTCGACGGCGGCAAGCGCGACTTCCCCCACGACCTCGGCCTCCCCGAGCCGCAGTTGGCCGGTCGTCACCTGTCGGGCCCGGAACTTGGCGGCCCGGCCCGGCCGTTGACCGGGAGCATCACGGCCCTCAACGACCAGCACGCCTTCCTGCGGGACAGCGACGTGGCGGTCGGCGAGGTGGTCCGGCTCGGGGTCTCGCACCCCTGCACCGCCTTCGACAAGTGGACGTTGATCCCGGTGCTGGACGACGTCACCGCCGACCGGCCCCGGGTGGTCGACCTGGTGCGGACCTTCTTCTGACGACCGACCGGCGGCTGCGATGAGCACTCGGTTACTGTTCCGCGGCGCCACCGTGGTGGACGGCACCGGGGCCGACCGGTTCCGCGCCGACGTGCTGGTCAGCGACGGCCGGATCGCCGAACTGGGCGACGGTCTGACGGCACCTCAGGTGATCGACGCGGACGGCCTGGTGCTGGCTCCGGGGTTCATCGACATGCACAGCCACTCCGACCTGCGGCTGCTGGTCGAGCCCGAGCACCCCTCCCGGGTCACCCAGGGCGTCACCTGCGAGGTGCTCGGCCAGGACGGGCTCTCCTACGCCCCGGTGGATGAGCGGACGCTGCCCGCGCTGCGCCGCCAGCTGGCCGGCTGGAACGGGGACCCGGCGGACTTCGACTGGAACTGGCGGACCGTCGGCCAGTACCTGGACCGGCTGGACGCCCAGGGCCTGGCGGTCAACGCCTGCTACCTGGTGCCGCACGGCACCCTGCGGACGCTGGTGCTCGGCTGGCAGCGGCGGGCGCCGGGCGCGGCCGAACTCGACCGGATGCGCGAGCTGTTGGCCCAGGGGCTGGCCGAGGGCGCGGTGGGGCTGTCCAGCGGGCTCAGCTACCCGCCGGGGATGTACGCCGACACCGCCGAACTGACCGCGCTCTGCGCGGTGGTGGCCGCGCACGGCGGCTACCACTCGCCGCACCAGCGCTCCTACGGCGCCGGCGCGCTGGCCGGCTACGCCGAGATGGTGGAGATCTCCCGCCGCTCCGGCTGCCCGCTGCACCTGGCGCACGCCACCATGAACTTCGCGGCGAACGCCGGCCGGGCCGGGGAGCTGCTGGCGCTGCTGGACGAGGCCACCGCGGCCGGCCTGGACGTCACCCTGGACAGCTACCCCTACCTGCCCGGCTCCACCAGCCTGGCCGCGCTGCTGCCGAGTTGGGCCGCCGAGGGCGGACCGGCGGCGACCCTGGCCCGGCTGGCCGACCCGGCGGCCCGGGAGCGGATCCGGGCGGCCCTGGAGGAGGAGGGCAGCGACGGCTGCCACGGGGTGGTGGTCGACTGGACCACCGTGCAGGTCTCCGGGGTGCGCTCGGCCGAGCTGGCCGGGGCGGTCGGGCGGACGGTCGCCGAGCTGGCGGCCGGACGCGGGCTGACCGGCACCGAGTACTGCTTCGAGCTGCTGCGCGCCGACGAGCTGGGGACCACCATCCTGCAGCACGTCGGTCACGAGGAGAACGTCCGGGCGATCATGCGGCACCCCGCGCACACCGCGGGCAGCGACGGCCTGCTGGTCGGCGCCCGGCCGCACCCGCGGGCCTGGGGCACCTTCGCCCGCTACCTCGGCCACTACGGCCGCGACCTGGGGATCCTGACACTGGAGGGGGCGGTGGCCCGGATGACCGGTCGCCCGGCCCGCCGGCTGCGGCTGCACCGGCGCGGGCTGGTCCGCCCGGGCCACCACGCCGACCTGGTGCTCTTCGACCCGGCGGCGGTGGCCGACCGGGCCACCTTCGAGCAGCCGCGCCGGGCGGCGGCCGGCATCCACCACGTGTACGTCAACGGCACCGCGGTGCTCCGCGACGCCCGCCCCACCGGCGCGCTGCCGGGGCGGGCGCTGCGGCGCACCGCCGCCGGCCGGGTCGGCTGACCGACCCGGCCTGGCCCGGCCGCGGCCGGCTCGGATCCGGGCAGCTCGGATCCGGGCAGCTCGGATCCAGGCAGGTCAGATCCGGGCCAGGAAGGTGTCGGCGATCACCTGGTACCCGGTGTCGTTGGCGTGGATGTCGCCGCGCGCCATGTTGGTCCAGGTCATGATCCGGGCCACGTCCAGCGGCACCTGCTGCCCGTCCAGCGGGACCAGCGGCAGCAGGCTGTTGGTGTCGAAGGCCCCCGCCACGTCCACCGTGGGGACCCCGTACCGGGCGTCGGTGAGCCCGATGGTCGCGTTGAGCATGTCGGCCAGCGGCACCGAGAGGCCGGCCAGCAGCCTGCCCTGCGAGCCGGTCAGCCAGTCGGCCAGGACCGGGTCGTAGAGGTTCATGGCGAGGAAGCGGGTGTGCGGGCCGGCCGCCGCCTTGAGCTTGCTCAGGATGGTGCCGGTGTCCTTGCCGACCGCCGCCACGCCCTGCAGGGCGCAGCCGAAGTCGACGCTCTGCGCGGTGGCGCAGCCGTCCACGTCGTTGGCGCCGATGTCCAGGGTGACCAGCACGTCGTCGCCGCGGTGGGCCTTCAGGTAGGCGACGGCGGCGTCCAGTTGGGCGCCGGCGTAGGGGTGCGGGAACGGGCAGCCGCCGTTGATCATGGACCCGGTGGTCTCGCCCGGGCAGCCGAGGTCGGTGAAGGAGAACGGGTGGCCGGACCGCTGCGCCCGCCCGCCCAGCGTGTGCGCGAGGTCCTGGGCGTAGCCGTGGCCCACCTCGAAGCCGCCGCCCGGCAGCGTCTGGTAACCGGCCGCCAGGGAGTCGCCGAGCGCGAGGTAGTCACGGGTGCTCGGATGCCCGGACGGGGCGGCGGCGGAGGCGGGGCCGGCGGCCAGCCCGAGCAGGGCGGTGCCGAGCAGGCCGGCGCAGGCGGCCGCGCGCAGGCGGCGGAGACGCGTTCTCATGGACCCTCCCGAGGCGATCCGGCGCGGCCCGGGTGGCGGCGCGCGGATCGGATCCGGCGAGGCTACTGCCTGGTACCGGTACGGGTAAGGGGTCGGGACGGACCGAGTTCCGGGACGTGGTTCTCCGGACGTGGTGCTCCGGAAGCGGTTCGCCGGGGGTGGTTCCGCGGGCCCGGTTCCGGGGGAACGCCGAATGCCGATTGCGCCCGGCACAATCGGCATTCGGGGTATTCCGAGGAATCGGTCAGGGAATCGTGACCAGCCCCAGCGCCAGCAGGTCGGCCAGCGGCTCGGCGATGCTGCAGGTGCCGAATCCGGTGAACGCCGCCCGGGCCGCCCGCACCTGCGCCACGCTCAGGTCGGTGAGGTTCTCGGCCAGCACCTCGCCGTCCCGCTCGCGCAGCAGCGCGGCCAGCTCGCCGTGCTCGGCGCCGTCCAGCGCCGCGTGGGTGGCCAGCAGCACGTTGAGGAAGCCGTGGTGGGCGAAGCCGGTGGCCTCGTCGTCGTGCCGCAGCGCGTGGTGCAGGCCGGCGGTGCACTTGAAGGAGAGCCGGCGGTAGACCGCGGCGTAGAGGAAGGAGGCCAGCTCCAGCTCGCCGGGGAAGGCCTCGGCCACCGTGCCGCCGGTGCGGAACTTGGCCCGGTAGGGGCCTCCCTCCAGCGCGTCCAGCGCGAGCAGCAGCTCGGGGCCGCGGGCCACCTCGATCGCGGCGGTCACCTCCGGCGCGTACCGGGGCAGCAGCTCGTCCAGGGCCGCGCGCACCGTGCGCACCCCGTCGGCGGCGTGCTCGGTGCGGTCGGCCACCACCTCCAGGCCGGCCAGTCGCAGCCGCGGGTCGGCGGCCACGGCGCGCAGCGCCGGCTCCAGGCCCGCGCTGCCGTCCGGCACGATCAGGCCGACCGCCAGCTCGCCGTCGTTCGGCTGGCCGTCGTTCAGCCGGCCGGAGAGCGCGGTGATCCGGCCGGCGCCGCAGAGGAAGGGGCCGACCAGGTCCGCGTACCAGGCGGTGCGGTGCGCCAGGTGGGCGGGGACGGCCTGGGGCAGCGGCAGGTCGCCGGGCGGGAAGATCGCCGCGTCGTCGCAGAGGCCGGCGAAGAGCGGGGGGATCACGCTCTGCGGAGCCTGAGGTGACTGAGGGATCGTCATCGGTGGGTCGTCCTTCGGGGTCGTGGCGGGGCACGGCGATGTGCCCCTCGGGCCCGAGCCTGCCGCAGCCCGGCCAGCGGGGCAAGGGGGTCCGGTGAGCGGTGGGTGACACGCGCCGAACGGGTGCAAATGCGCCGCCCGCACGCGCGGAAGCGGTAGCTCTATGCGCGGACGCGCACCGTTACCGGTTGCGCGAAACTCGTCACTGGAGGTAGTCATGCGGGTCCCCGCCGCCCTCGTCCGGGTCCGTCCGCGCGCCGCCGCTCTGCTCGCCGCCGCCGTGCTGGGGGTGCTCGGCACCGCCGTCGCGGCCCCGGCAGCCGCCGCCGGCACGGACGCGGTGACCATCGACCCGGTCGGCACGGTGGCCGCGGACGGCACCGTGACCCTGACCGGCAGCTACCACTGCGACTACCCGGGCGCGGTCTTCCTCAGCCCGAACCTGCGGGTGGGGGACCGCTCGGAGAACATCGGTAACAGCCTGCGGGCGACCTGTGACGGTCAGCAGCACGCCTGGCGGGCGCAGGCCCAGCCCTACCAGTGGGTCGTCCAACCCGGCCCGGCCGAGGCGGACGCTTCTTTGGTGCATCTGACAGAGGGGCCGCTGGTGCCGATGCCGGAATTCCTCGCCCGCGGGCAGCAGGCGATCATGCTGCAGTCGACGGCCGACTGAGCCGGCCGACCGAGGATCTGACGGTTCGTCAAGTACTCCCGGGGGTAGGCCCGGTGCTGCGCCCCCGCGATCAGGGGGGTGTGGAATGGGCGCCCCCGGTTGTGCATCGTCATACCGCAAGAATGATGAATATGAGGGCGGACGCCGAGAATAATGCAGCGCTCGGCGAGAAGGCTCAAATGAAGCTCAAATGTTGGTATGACTTTCTCGGGAGGTAAGTGGTCAACTGCCTTGATGCGACTGACAGGCAGTGATCGCCCGAGGTCCGGGCGGTGCGGGCGGCTGGTGTGATCGACCGAATTTCAAAGCTAAAGAAGGCGCGCGAGATCGCGTGAACGTAACTATTCGGCTCAGGGGTCTTTGCAGATCCTTAATGGCCAGCTAGCGTTCACCGCACTCTCACCCGCCATCTTTGAAGAGGGTCCCCACACATGGCAGTTGTTGACAAAATAACGGCGTCCGGCAACGGCTCGGGCGTCAAGCTCCGCCGGGAAATGGGCCTGATCGGCCTGACTTGGGCCTCGGTCGGATCGATCATCGGGTCCGGCTGGCTGCTCGGCGCCAAGAGCGCGGTGACCGTTGCCGGACCGGCGGCGGTCATCTCGTGGGGGATCGGGGCCGTCGCGATCGTGCTGCTCGCGCTGGTCCACGCCGAGCTGGGCGGCATGTTCCCGGTGGCCGGTGGTACCGCGCGGTACCCGCACTACACCTTCGGCGGCCTGGCCGGCATGAGCTTCGGCTGGTTCTCCTGGCTGCAGGCGGCCACCGTGGCGCCGATCGAGGTCGAGGCCATGATCGGTTACTCCAAGGACTGGTCCTGGGCCTCCGGCTTCGAGCACGCCAACGGCACGCTGACCCCCTCCGGCATCGCCGTCTCGGTGCTGCTGATGGCCGTCTTCGTCGCGGTCAACTTCCTCGGCGTGCGGCTGCTCGCCCACACCAACAGCGCCGCCACCTGGTGGAAGGTCTTCATCCCGCTGGCGACGATCTTCATCCTGGCGCTGACCCACTTCCACCCGAGCAACTTCACCTCGCACGGCTTCATGCCGATGGGCGTCAAGGGCATCCTGGGCGCGATCAGCACCAGCGGCATCATCTTCGCGCTGCTCGGCTTCGAGCAGGCGATCCAGCTCTCCGGTGAGAGCAAGAACCCGAAGAAGGACATCCCGCGCGCGGTCATCGGCTCGGTGGTCATCGGCACGGTCATCTACACCCTGCTGCAGATCGTCTACATCGGCGCGCTGCCCGGCTCCACCTTCGTGCACGGCTGGGCCAACCTGGCCTACAAGGGCATCGAGGGTCCGTTCGCGGGTCTGGCCACCATCATCGGCCTGGGCTGGCTGGCCTGGGTGCTGCGGATCGACGCGGTGATCTCCCCGGCCGGTACCGGCCTGATCTACACCACCTCCACCTCCCGCATCTCCTACGGCCTGAGCCGCAACGGCTACACCCCGCGGCTGTTCGAGCGCACCGACTCGCGCGGCGTGCCGTGGTTCGGCCTGATCATGTCCTTCGTCACCGGCGTGATCTGCTTCCTGCCCTTCCCGAGCTGGCAGGCACTGGTCGGCTTCATCACCTCGGCCAGCGTCCTGATGTACGCCGGTGCCCCGCTGGCCTTCGGCGTGCTGCGCCGCCAGCTGCCCGACCGTGAGCGCCCGTACAAGCTGCCGTTCGCGCACATCATCTCGCCGGCGTCCTTCGTGATCGCCAGCCTGATCATCTACTGGTCCGGCTGGGACACCCTGTGGCGGCTCGGTGTCGCGATCATCCTGGGCTACCTGCTGCTCGGCTCCTACGCGGCCTACGCGATCCGCAAGGGCCTGCCGAACGCGCCGCGGCTCAGCTGGAAGTCGGCCCAGTGGCTGCCGGTCTACCTGATCGGCCTGGGCGTCATCTCCTACCTGGGCACCTTCGGCCCCAGCGCCCGCGGCGTGCTCCCGCTCTGGTGGGACATGGCGCTGATCACCGCCTTCTCGCTCGGCATCTACTTCTGGGCCGTCGCGGTGGCGCTGCCGGCCGAGGAGATCCAGCGGAACATCGAGGACGTCGAGGTGGTCGACGAGGGCGGTCACTGACCGTCCGCCCCTGACGGTCCACCCCCGAGGGTCCGTCAACTCCACCGAACCGCGGCGGGTGCGGCTCCGGACGAAGGTCCGGACCGCAC
>NZ_JBNQTI010000084.1:0-35528 GCF_050325825.1 Kitasatospora sp. LaBMicrA B282 | reverse complement strand
CCCGGGCGTGTCGCCGCGGGGTGGCCGGCGGGCCGACCGTCACCGGGCGGCCCGACGTTCCATCAGCTGCCGAGCCCCGCCGGCTGCCGCCGCCGGGCCGGCGCCGCCTCGGCCGCCGAGCCCGGGGTCCCGACCCGCTCGGCCGCCGCCTGCGCCGCGTCCGCCCCTGCCACGTCCGTCCCTGCCGCGTCCGGCTGCGCCGCGTCGGCCGGCGCCCCGCTCTTCGGCAGGTGCCGCATCAGCCGGGCGGCGAGCACCGCCGCACCGAGCAGGCAGACCACGCCCACCCCCGCGGCCAGCTGCATCCCCGAGGTGAAGGCCGCCTGCCCCGCCGTCAGCAGCTCGCGCCCCGCGGCGCCCGGCAGAGCGGCGGCCACGGTGACCGCGCCGCCCAGTGAGTCGTGCGCCGCCCGGGCCGCCGCGTCCGGCAGGCCGGCCGGCAGCCCGCCCGACAGCCGCGCCTTGTAGACCGCCGCACCGGCGGCGCCGAGCACCGCGATGCCCAGCGAGCTGCCGAGCTCGCCGGCGGTCTCCGAGGTGGCCGAGGCGGCGCCGGCCTTCTCCAGCGGGGCGGCCGAGACGGCCAGGTCGGCGGTGAGGGTCATCGCACCGGCGGTGCCGGCGGCCAGCAGTCCGGCGCCGGTGAGCACCAGGGCCAGCGGCGAGTGCGGGCCGACCTGGGTCAGCATCGCGAACCCGCCGGCGCCGACCACGAAGGCGCCGGCCATCTGGTGGGCCGGGCGGACCCGGCCGGCCAGCGCCGCGGACACGCCCACGGCCGCGCCGACCCCGACGCCCGGCAGCAGCGACCAGAGCGCGGCGGTCAGCGGGCTCATCCCCTTCACCAGCTGCAGGTACTGGGAGGTGAAGAAGGTGAAGCCCATCATGGCGAACATCGAGACCGTGGAGATCAGGATGGCGCCGCGGTAGGTGCGGTCGGCGAACAGCCGCAGGTCGATCAGCGGGTTGCGGCAGACCAGCTGCCGCCGGACGAAGAGCGCACCGAAGCCGAGGCCGGCGACCAGCACCAGGACGGGCGGCAGGCTGTACCCGTCCACCGCCAGGGTCTTGATCCCGTAGACCACCGGCAGCACGGTGGCCAGCGAGAGCGCGGCACCGAGCAGGTCGAACCGGCCGGTGCGCGGCGCCCGGTACTCGGGCAGCAGCAGCGGGCCGGTGACCAGCAGCAGCGCCATCACCGGGACCGAGGCCAGGAAGACCGAGCCCCACCAGAAGTGGTCCAGCAGCAGCCCGCCGACCACCGGGCCGAGCGCGGCGCCGCCGGTCAGCGCGCCGGTCCAGGCCGCCATCGCGCGCTGGCGCTGCCGGGGGTCGGGGAACATCGTGCGGATCAGCGAGATGGTGCTCGGCATCAGGGTCGAGCCGGTGATGCCGAGCAGGGCACGGGCGGCGATCAGCTCTCCGGCGCCGCTCGACCGGGCGGCCAGCAGCGAGGCGGCGGCGAACCCGGCGGCGCCCAGCAGCAGCAGCCTGCGGCGGCCGATCCGGTCGCCGAGCGCACCCATCGGGATCAGCAGGCCGGCCAGCAGGAAGGAGTAGATGTCCATCATCCACAGCTGCTGGGTGGCGCTCGGTCGCAGGTCGGTGCTGATGAACGGCACGGCGAAGAAGAGCACGCCCATGTCCATGGCGAGGACGAGGGTCGGCAGCAGCAGGACGGCGAGGCCCGCCCAGGCGCGTCGGCCGGCGGGACCGGAGGGTGCGTGGGTGCGGTGGACTTCAGTCATGACTTGAAGGTACGTCCGTCTTGCACATCTGTCTAGTACGTATGTCTAAGTCGATTGTCCGAGACGGATGTACGGCCGGGGGGTAGCATCTCCGCATGGGAAACCGTGAAGCCCTGCTCGCCGGGGCCAAGAGCTGCCTGTCGGAGAAGGGCTACGGCCGCACCACGGCGCGCGACATCGCCGGTGCCGCCGGGGTGAGCCTGGCCGCGATCGGCTACCACTTCGGCTCCAAGGACGCGCTGATGAACGCGGCGATGATCGAGGCGCTGGGGGAGTGGGGCGAGGCGCTGGGCCGGGCGCTGGCCGAGACGGCCGGGCAGCAGCTCGACCCCGAGGAGCGGTTCCGGCTCAGCTGGGACCGGGTGATCGCGACCTTCGCCGAGCACCGCGGGCTGTGGCGGGCGCAGTTCGAGATGATCGCGATGGCGGACCACGTGCCGGAGATCGCCGCCAGCATGGGGGACGCGCAGAAGGAGGCCCGGCTCGGGCTGTCCGCGCTCTTCCAGGGCAAGGAGGAGGTGCCCGACACGCCGGACGAGCTGAACCGCGGGGCCTTCCTGCAGGCGCTGCTGGCCGGCATCGCGGCGCAGTGGCTGATCGCGCCGGAGAAGACGCCGGACGGGCGGGCGCTGTTCCGCGGCCTCCAGGTGCTGGCCGCCGGCGTGCTCGGCGACGCGACCGCCGGCTCCTGAGGTCCGGGCCGAGGTCCGGCCGGGCGGGTCCGGCCGGGCGCCCTCGGACGGCACCCGACCGCCTTCGGACGGCACCCGACCGCCCTCGGCCGCCCGGTCGGACCCGCTCGGCGTGCGGGCCCCGGCCCGCTGGCCGAGGCTGGGTCGCATGACGACTGATCAGAAGAGCTTCGCGGGCTTCGCGCCCAACCGGCGGTTGATCGGCGCCGGCCTGCTGCTCGGCGGCGTCGGCGCGGTCACCGCGCTGCTCGGCACGGTGCTGGTCGGGGTGGCGCTGGCCACCGCGGGCCGGGACTGGCTGCAGCAGCTGGAGACCTCGCCGACCGAACGCGCCAGCCGCGCCTTCCAGCAGGCCCGGGCCGCCTCGATGGCCGGCCGGGACGCCTGGCGCGGCGCGGGCGCGCCGGACCAGGCGCACTTCAACTGAGGCCCCGGCACACCTCCCGCAGCGCTCAGGCCGGCTGCGCGCCGTCCAGCTGAGGGCTGTCCGACCGTGCGCTGTCCAGCTGAGGGCTGTCCGACGGTGCGCCGTCCGACCGTGCGCCGTCCAGCTGCGCGCAGACCTCCGCGCGCAGCTCGCGCTTGAGCAGCTTGCCGGTCGGGTTGCGCGGCAGCGGTTCGGCGCGGAACACCACGTGCGCCGGCACCTTGAAGGCCGCCAGCCGCCCGGCGACGTGCGCCCGCAGTTCCGCCGCCGCTGCCCGCCGCCCCGGCCGCAGCCGCACCACCGCGGCCACCTCCTCGCCCAGCGCCGGGTGCGGCACCCCGAGCACCGCCACGTCCGCCACCGCCGGGTGGTCGTGCAGCACCCCCTCGACCTCGACGCAGTACACGTTCTCGCCGCCGCGGATCACCAGGTCCTTGAGCCGGTCCACCACGTACACCTCGCCGTCCCGCCGGCAGGCCAGGTCGCCGGTGCGGAACCAGCCCCCGCTGAACGCGGCCGCGGTCGCCGCCGGGTCGTGCCAGTAGCCGCGGAACACCGCCTGGCCGCGCAGCCACAGCTCGCCCACCTCGCCGTCCGGCAGCGCCCCGCCCGCCCGGTCGGCGATCCGCACCTCCACCGCGGGCGCCGGGCGGCCGATGCTCTCCGGGTGCTCCAGGTACCTGGCGCCGACGTTGGCGATCACCCCGCCGCAGACCTCGGTCAGGCCGTAGCCGTTGCGGGCCTCCACCCGGCCCTCGAACTGCCGGTGGATGCGCCGCACCAGGTCGGGCGGGGCTGCGGCGCCGCCGGTGCTGATCGCGGTGAGGCCGGTCAGCGGTGCCCCGGCGCGGGCAGCGGCCTCCAGCAGGCCGAGCGCGGTGGTGGGCACCCCGCTGTACAGGGTGACCCGGTGGCGGGCGATCAGCTCCAGCGCCTCGGCGGGGTCCCACTTCGGCATCAGCACCGCGCTGCCGCCGGAGGAGAGCAGCGGGAAGAGCACGGTGAACGCCGCGACGTGGAAGAACGGGTAGGAGAGCAGCACGGTGTGCGGCCGGAGCGCGGCCAGGTCCTGGCCGGCGACCAGGGCGGCGGTGGCGCTGAAGAAGCGCGGGGTGAGCGCGGCGGCGCACCAGGCCGACTGGGTGGCGACCACGCCCTTGGGCCGCCCGGTGGTGCCCGAGGTGTACATGATGGTGGCGTCGTCGCCGGGGGCGATCGGCACCTCGGGGGGTGCGCAGCCCGGTGCGGGCGGCGGCAGCTGCTCGAACCGCTCGGTCCGCTCGGCGGGCGGGCCGGCGACGCCCGCGGTCAGCAGCCAGGGGCGCTCGCCGCGCGCGGCCTGCGCGGCCAGCCAGGGTTCGATCCGGGCGGCCCGCTCGGGGTCGGTCACCACCAGGCGCGGGGTGCAGTCGTTTAGTGCGTAGGCCAGCTCCTCGGCCGACCACCAGGCGTTCAGCGGGACGGCGATCAGGCCGGCCAACTGGGTGGCCCAGAAGGCGATCTGCCACTGCGGCAGGTTGCGCATCGCGATCGCCACCCGGTCGCCCGGGCGCAGCCGGTACTCGGTCAGGCAGCGGTGGGCCAGCGCACTGGCGGCGGCGTGGTGCCCGGCGTGGCTCAGGGTGCCGCCCCGGTGGTGCAGGAAGGGGCGGTCGCCGTGCGCCAGGGAGGCGGCCAGCACCTCGCGCAGCACGGTCGGGCCGCTGGCGTAGCGGCGACCGTGCGGGGTGTCGACGGTGGCGAACGGGGTGCCGGGGGCGCTGAGCGCGGCCTGCACCCGGGCCACCAGTGCGAGGGAGGTGCTGCCGGACGGGACGGGGCTGGTCATGGGCGGCCTCCACGGACGGGAACGGGGTGGACCGCCGCGGGAACCCCGCGACGATCCACCCCGATGATGCGCCAGGTCCGGGCATTTGGAGCCCGGTCGACCACCGACCGTGCGGCGGCGACTACGGACCGAGGACTACAGGCCGAGCGACTTGGCGATGATCGTCTTCATGACCTCGCTGGTGCCGCCGTAGATCCGGAAGACCCGGTTGTCGGTGTAGAGGCGGGCGATCGGGTACTCCAGGATGTAGCCGTAGCCGCCGTGCAGCTGCAGGCACTTGTCGATCACGACCGAGGCGGCCTCGGTGCAGAACAGCTTGCCCTCGGCGGCGTCGGCCACCGTCAGCTGCCCGTTCTGGTACAGCTCCAGGGACTGGTCGACCATCGCCTGCATCGCGGTGACCTGCGACTTGCAGTCGGCCAGCACGAACTTGGTGTTCTGGAACTCGGCCACCGCCTGGCCGAAGACCTTGCGGTCCTTGACGTACTTCACCGCGAAGTCCACCGCCGCCGCGGCCGCCGCGTAGGCGCCCACCGCGATCGCCAGGCGCTCCTGCACCAGGTTGTGGGTCAGGTAGGAGAAGGCCTTGCCCTCCTCGCCGAGCAGGTCCGCGACCGGGACCTTGACGTCGACGAAGGACAGCTCGGCGGTGTCCGAGGTGCGCAGGCCGATCTTCTGCAGCTTGCGGCCGACCGAGTAGCCCTCGGACGTGGTGTCCACGCAGAGGATGGACAGGCCGGCCCGGCGGTTGGCCGGGTCGTAGGCGCTGGTGCGGGCGACCACCAGCACCAGGTCGGCCAGCGCGCCGCCGGTGATGAAGGTCTTGGCGCCGTTCAGCACGTAGTGGGTGCCGTCGGCGGAGAGCTTGGCGGTGGTGGTGATGCCCGCGAGGTCGGAGCCGGTGCCCGGCTCGGTCATCGCGATCGCGGTCATCATCTCGCCGGTGATGAAGGGCGGCAGCCAGCGCTGCTTCTGCTCCTCGTTGGCGTACTCCAGCAGGTAGGGCAGCACCAGGCCGGTGTGCACGCCCGAGGAACCGAAGCTGACGCCGGCCCGGGCCACCTCCTCGGTGATCACGGCCTGGTACTTGAAGCCGGTCTCGCCCGCGCCGCCGTACTCCTCGGGCACCTCGATGCCGAAGACGCCCAGCTCGCCGAGCTTGTTGTAGAAGGCGCGCGGCGGGTGGCCGTCGGCCTCCCAGCTCTCGTAGACCGGGACGACCTCGCGGGCGATGAAGTCCCGGATGGTGGCCCGGAACGCCTCGTGGTCCTCGTTGTACACAGTGCGGCGCACGACGGCGCTCCCTTCGCACGGGTGGGCAGCGGACTGCTGAACGATCGCCAAGTTAATCCCCAGTAGCTTTTCTGTCCAGACTCCGCGCAGGGCCGATCGACGTGCTCACGAGTGCTCTGGCAGTGGACCTCGGCGGCCTTTAAGTGAATGATGGCTAGCCGGAGGAGGGAGTCGTGCGGCGGCGGCCGCAGGGCCGCGGCAGGGCGGGAGGCGGGCGGATGGCAGCGGACGGGGGCCAGGGCCGGTCCGCGCGCCGGCCGCGCGGGCGGCGCGCGCAGATCCTGGCCGCGGCGGCCGAGCAGTTCCACCGGCGGGGCTACCACCAGGTGGCGATGGCCGAGGTGGCCGCGGCGGTCGGGATCACCGCGCCGGCGCTCTACCGGCACTTCCGGGGCAAGCCGGAGCTGCTGCGGCAGGCGGTGCGCGGCGGGCTGGCGGAGCTGGCGGCGGCGGTCGGCGCGGCCCCGACGGTGGCGGGCCTGGCGGCCGCGCTGGCCGTGGTGGCGCTGGACCAGCGCCCGTTCGCCACCCTGTGGCAGCGCGACGCCCGGCTGTTGCCACCGGCCGAGCGCGCCGCGCTGCGCCGGGTGCTGCGCGCCCAGGTCCGGGCGGCGGGGGCGACGGTGGGCCGGGAGCGGCCGGAACTCGCGCCGGAGCAGGTCGAGTTGCTGGTCTGGTCGGCGCTCTCGGTGGCGGGCAGCCTGTCGTACCACAGCTTCGCGCCGCCGCGCCGGCGGTTCGAGCAGCTGGTCGGGCAGGTGCTGCTGGCGGTGCTGACGGCCGAGCCCGGCGGTGCGGCGGACGCGCCCGCGGCCGGACCGGCGGCGGACGGTGCGGCGGCCCGGTCCGGCCGGCGGGAGGAACTGCTGGCGGCGGCGGTCCGGCTGTTCGACGAGCGCGGCTTCGACAACGTGAGCACCGACCGGCTGGGCGCCGCGGTCGGGATCGCCGGGCCCAGCCTCTACAAGCACTTCCCGGCCAAGACCGACCTGCTGGCCGCCGCCCTGGTCCGCTGCCGCGAGCGGCTCTGGCACCGGGTGGCCCCGGAGCTGCTGGCCGCTGGCGACCCGGCCGAGCGGCTGGCCGCCGCCCTGGCCGCCTACGTGGACTTCGCCTGCCGCCACCACCACTACCTGGGGGCCATGGTGCGCGAGAGCGAGCGGCTGGCCGATCCGGAGCGCAAGGCGGCGCTGGACTTCCGCCGTGACTTCCTGCGGCTCTGGGTGGAGCTGCTCCAGCAGGCGCGGCCGGCGGCCGACAAGGCCGAGGCCCGGATCCGGGTGCACGCGATGTTCGCCTTGGTCAATGACGGCGTGCGCAACGGCCCCTGGGCGCACGGCGGACACCTCGCGCCCCGACTGCACCGCTTGGCGCACGCGGTGCTCGGGCTGGCCGCCGGGCCGCGGGCGGACGCCGGAGGGGCGGGCCCGGATCCGGGCCCGCCCCTCGGTCAGCGGTCTGCCGGGTCGGCCGTCAGCCGCCCGGTGCCGGGTCAGCCGGCGGCCGGCACGTAGTGCACCGAGTGCAGGAAGTTGAGGTTGCCCTGCTCGGCGGCCACGCCACCGGAGTTGCCGGCCACACCGGTGGTGTTGTTCTGGTTGCTGCCGCCGCCACCGGTGGCGGTCTGCTGGGCGGAGTTGCCGTTGCCGGTCACACTGCCGACCACGTTGCCGGAGCCCCAGTTGCTCACCACGCTGCTGTTGGAGCCCTGGCTGGCGCCGGCACCGTTGTCGGCCGAGGCGCTGCCGATGCCGAGGAGGAGGAAGGCGCCGAGCGCGGTGACGGCGGTGAGGGCACGGGTACGGGACACGATGGTCTCCCTAGGAGTACTGGTAATGCTGCGAGTTGGCGCTCGCGGGGTGGCCGCCCCGGGCGCCGGTTGCCTGACGTCGCCCGCCAAGGATCACCCGTTGCTCCGTCCGGCGGCCAGTGATCGGGCGCCAATTCCCCCAATAGGGTCATAAGAGCCGGGTATCGCCCGAAGAAGGTTTAATCGGTGCGGAAACCGGCATGGCGGCCGGGCTCGCCGGAATGGAAAGTGGTGGTCCCATGATTGTCGGACTGGCAGACTGAGGCACCATGTCTGAAGGTCAGGAGAACCTGCGCACCACCGAGGTGGACCTCGGCGGACTGGTGAGCGTCCTCGCCACCCACCTCTACTCCACCCCCCTGGTCGCACTGCGCGAACTGGTCCAGAACGCGCACGACTCGCACACCCGCAGGCGCCTGGAGGACCCCGACGGCGCCACCGCCCTCGACCCGCGGATCCGGGTGCGGGCCGACGCGGCGCGGCGCACCCTGGCGATCGAGGACACCGGCGCAGGCCTGACCGAACCCGAGATCCACGCCTACCTGGCCACCGTCGGCACCGGCTACACCCGGCTGCTGCGCGAGGTCACCGGCAACGAGGAGCTGATCGGCGCCTTCGGCCTCGGCTTCCTGTCCGCCTTCTCGGTGGCCGAGCAGGTCACCGTCACCACCACCTCGCACCGCGAACCCGCGCTCGGCCACCGCTACCGCAGCCGCGGCGGCGAGCAGTACAGCGTGGAGCCCACCGCGCCCCGCCGGGAACCCGGCACCGTGGTCGAGCTGCTGCTCAAGCCCGAGCACGCGCACCTGGCCGACGAGGAGGCGCTGCGCGAGGTGCTCCTCCGGTACTGCGTGCTGCTGCCGGTCCCGGTCTTCGTGGGCACCGACGAGCGGCCGGTCAACGACATCACCGTGCCCTGGCGCGAGCCGATCCCGGCCAGCCGCCGGCACGCCGCCGACCTGGCCTTCGCCACCGCCTTCGGCCGCCGCTTCGAGCCGCTGACCGCCTTCCCGTTCCAGCCGGTGGACGGCAGCACCGACGCGATCGGCCTGCTCTGGGTGCAGGACGGCGGCACCTACGGCAGCAGCGACAACCGCGACCTGGCGGTCTACCTGCGCGGCATGCTGCTCGCCGACGACGCCCGCGACCTGCTGCCCAGCTGGGCCGGCTTCATCGGCGGCGTGGTCGAGTCCAACCGGCTGACCCCCACCGCCAGCCGCGAGGACCTGCAGCGCGACGAGCACTACCGGGCCCTGCAGCAGGCGCTGACCGAGGCGATCGTCAACGGCCTGTACGAGACCGCCCGGCTGCACCCGGCCGCCTGGCGCCGGATCCTGGCCCGGCACGGCCAGGACCTGCTCGGCGCCGCGCTCTGCGACGACCGGCTCTTCACCCTGCTCGCCGACGACGTGCCGGTGCCCACCTCGCAGGGCGACCTGACGGCCGGTGCGCTGCGCGCGGCCGGCGGCGGCGTGGTGCACGTCGCGCTCGGCTCCGGCGGCGGCTTCGAGGAGATGCTCTACCGGGCGATGCGGGTGCCGATCGCCCGCGGCGACCGCTACGCGGTGCTGCCGTTCCTGCGCCGCTACGCCCAGCTGCGCGACTGCCGGATCGTCGAACTCGGCAGCGAGACCGGCAACCGGGAGCTGTTCCGCGACCCCGAGCACCCGTTGGCCGCCGAGGAGCTGGGCTGGCTGAGTGCGGCGCTGACCGACGAGGGCGAGCAGCTGGTGCCGGCCCGGTTCGAACCGCCCGCCCTGCCGCTGGTCCTGGTGCCCGACCGGGAGGCCGAGCTGAAGGCGCGGATCGAGGACGACCAGGCCGACGCCCGGATCCCGTCGGCCGCGCTGCGGCTGGCCCGCGCCTTCACCGCCCGCACCGACGGCACCGTCAAGGCCCGCCTGTACCTGAACACCGCCGCCCCCGCCGTGCAGGACCTGCTGCGCGCCTACCGGGACGGCCACACCGGCAGCGCCACCGCGGCCGGGCTGCTCCGCTCGCTCAAGGTGATCATGGCCGCGGCCGGTGCCACCGGCAGCACCGGCGGGGACCTGGGCGCCGCACTGGCCGGGGTCGGCACCGCGGTCGCCGCACTCACCGCCCCACCCGCCGAAGGCCTGTCGGACGGCCTTGCGAGACTTCTCGACGACGGTCCGCACCACGACGGGTCGGGCCGCGATCCGGGGGAGGCCACGTAAATGACCACCGACATCTGGGACTGGGTGCACGACACCCACAGCAGCCTGGTCGAAGCCGGCCAGCACCGGCTGGCCACCGCGCTGGTGGAGATCGCCGGCCACGCCGTGGACGGGCGCAACGAACAGCTCGACGCGATGTTCCCGGAGGCGCTGTCCGCCGCCCGCGCGCTCGATCTGCCCTGGGTCGAGGTCTTCCTGCGCCACTGGCGGCTGCAGAACCTGCTGAACAAGCGCCACCAGGGCGAGCGGGCGATGACCGAGGCGGTCTCGCTGCTGGAGTTCGCGCACCGCGAGGAGACCGCCGGCTGCCCCCAGGCGGTCTGCGCCGTGCAGGACTTCACCATCTGCCACGCCAACATCGACGGCCCCGGCTACGTCCCCGAGCGGCTCGCCGTGCTGGAGGAGGCGCTGGAGCGGGTCGAGCCGGCCCGCGCCTGCTTCGACTGCCTCTCCCGCGAGTACGCCGACACCCTGGAGGACGACGGCCGGGCCGAGGCCGCACTGGCCCACCTGGACCGCGCCCAGCTGCGGATCGAGGCGGCCGGCGAGAGCGTCTCGCTCTCCTTCGGGCAGGCCCGCGCCTCCGCGCTCTACCGGCTCGGCCGGTACGAGGACGCGCTGGCCGCGCTGACCGCCGCCGAGCAGGCCTACCTGGCCGCCCGGCACACCCTGGACGAGGACGACCACCGCAAGCTCGGCGTGATCCGGGCCCGCGCGCTGGCCGCGCTGGGCCGCCACGACGAGGCGCTGGCCCAGCTGCCGCCGATCGCCGAGGCCGACGGCTTCGCCGACATCCGGCACCGCTGGGCCGCCGCGGTGGAGCGGCTGGTCGAGGCCGGGTGCTACCCCAACGACGCCCGGCTCGGCGCACGGCTGGCGAGCTGGGTCTCCTACCTGGACACGGCAGGCTCGCACCGGCCCTGCCTGGACCTGGCCCTGACGGCGGGCCGGCTCGCGGTGCGGCGCGGGGCCCGCGAGGTGGCGCTGGCGCTGGTCGCCACCGGCGAGCGGAAGCTGGCCCTGCTGCGCCGGCCCGAGCCGGTGGCCGGCCCGCTGGCCGAGCTGCGGGCGGCGGCCGGGGCGCTGCCGGTGCCGGTGCTGCCGGTGCCGGCCGGCGAGCTGCTCGACTGGCTCGCGGAGCGCCCGGACGGGGTCGCCGGGGCGGTCGAGGCTGAGCAGGCGGTCGAGGCAGTCGAGTCGGCGGAGGTGGTTGCCCAGGTCGAGGTGGTCGACGATCCCGAGGCCGACCTGGACCTGCTGGCCGCCGGCTGGCAGCAGCTCGCCGCCGGCCCCGCTGCCGTCGTCGACCCGGCCGTGGCGAGCGAGCTGCTGCTGGCGCTGGCCGGGATGCTCGCCTCGCTGGGCCACGAGCAGGTCGCCGCCGAGCGCCTGTGGGCCCGGCTGGCCGAGGACCCGGGGCGCTCCAGCCTGGTCTCCGCGCTCACCGCGGTGCTGATCGAGGCCCGCGACGAGGCCGGCCTGCGCCGGCTGGCCGAGCAGGTGACGCAGGCCAGCCCGGTCGACGCGCACTGGATCCGGGCCCGCTGGGCGCTGGCCGACAGCTGCTGGGCGGAGGCGGTCGAGCAGTGCGAGGCGCTGCTCGCCCTGGAGCCGCAGCGGATCAACCCGCGCCGGCTGGCCGCCGCGGCCGCCGTCGAGCTGGGCGACTACGTCACCGCCCAGCGGTTCTACGAGGACCTGCTGGCGCACGCGCTGCCCGCCGCCGACGACGGGGACGAGGAGCAGTACCGCACCGTCCAGCCGCCCGACCTGTGGCACCTGATCACCGCCGCCACCGCCAACCGGGACTGGCCCGCCGTCCGGTCCGCCGGTGCCCGGCTCGGCCTGGACTTCGAGCAGCCCGAGGGCCCGGTCGACGAGGAGTGGCAGCTGGTCACCATCCGGGCCCGGCGGACCAACGGCGCCACCACCGACCTGCCGGCGGTGCGCACCGGCCCGGCCACCGCGCGGATCCTGCCGGTGCTCGGCGAGGACGTCCCGCTCAACCACCGGGACGTGGTGGTCTTCTCACCGGAGCTGCTGGCCCCGGCCCCGCCGGCCGGCGCGAGCGAGGAGGAGCGGGCCCGCTGGCGCCCGACCTTCGAGCTGCTCACCCTGCTCGACCCGGCCGGGTACACCACCTACTTCCTGGACGGCGCCTGGCCCGGCCAGGACGCCTGGGTCGAGCTGCGCACCGCGCTGCACGAGGCGGGGTACGGGATCTGGGCGTACAGCGGGGAGCAGTACCGGATCATCGACCCCGCCGACGAGCAGGCCGACCTGCCGGGCATCTACGCCGCCCTCGGGGTGCCGCCGACCGCCACCGCCGAGCAGGCGGACGCGCTGCTCGCCGACCTGATCGCCGACTGGGCGCACCCGCTCTGCTGGCTGGACCTGGCCAGGGCGGCGGGCACGGACCCCGGGCAGCACGAGCGGATCATCGAGCGCTACGGGCTCTGAGCACCGGCATTCGCCACGGGCTCCGGGCACCGGCGCCAGGCGCTGGTCTTTGCCATTGCTTTACGATGACGTGACCAGTGCTTGGCGATCCCGCGACCCCCGGAGTGCCCGTGACCAGTCCCGCCGTGATCAGCCCCGCCGTGACCGACATCGCCGCAGGACCGGCGCAGGCCCTCGCCCTCGGTCCTGGGTGGCTCGACCCCGACGGGCTGATCTCCGCCTTCGGGCTGCTCGGCATCCTGGCCGTGGTCTTCGCCGAGTCCGGCCTGCTGATCGGCTTCTTCCTGCCCGGGGACTCGCTGCTCTTCACCACCGGCCTGCTGGTCGCCGACGGGCAGTACCTGGACCAGCCGCTCTGGCTGGTCTGCCTGCTGGTGGTGGTCGCCGCGGTGCTCGGCGACCAGGTCGGCTACCTGTTCGGGCGCCGGGTCGGCCCCGCGCTCTTCCGCCGCCCCGACGCGCGGCTCTTCCGCCAGGAGCACCTCGCCAAGGCCGGCGCCTTCTTCGAGCGGCACGGGCCCAAGGCGATCGTGCTGGCCCGGTTCGTGCCGGTGGTGCGGACCTTCACCCCGATCGTCGCCGGGGCCGGCCGGATGAACTACCGGGTCTTCGCGCTCTACAACGTGGTCGGCGGGGTGCTCTGGGGCGCCGGCATCACGGTGCTCGGCGCCCTGCTCGGCCGGGTCGACCTGGTGCGGGAGAACATCGAGCTGATCCTGGTCGGCATGGTGCTGCTCTCGGTGGTGCCGGTCGTGATCGAACTGCTGCGGGCCCGCCGCCGTGGGGCCGACCGCGGTGTCGCATGACGGTGTGATCGACGTATCGTCGGCTCCGCGGAACCTTCCGGACCGGTCTGGGCGACTTGTACCCATGCGTCTGCCTTCGTGGCTACATGTGCGCCCTGACCCGGCATCGGGCAAGGTGGAGGCGAAGATCACGGACGGTGGCGGGGCCACCGCATGGGCGGCGAGGAGCGGCAGTGCCAAAGCGGGGCCGACCGGGCGGCAGGAGCGCGCGCGGCGGGCGGAACGGACGGCGGGGCGACGGCGGGGCGGCTCCGGTCGCCCCGGAGCCGAAGCCGGTGGCGCCCGCCGAGGCGCCGCCCACCGAGGGGCTGCTGGCCAACCCGGCGCCGCCGGCCGACCAGGTGCAGCTGATCCCGCTCGCGCCGCTGCCGCAGGAGACGGAGGGGCTGCTCGGGCCGGTGACCGAGCCGGCGTCTGCTGAGCCCGCAGCTGCCGCGCCCGCGTCTGCCGAGCCTGCGCTTGCCGAGTCCGCGCCTGCCGCGTCCGCTGAGCTCGAGTCCGCCGGGCTCGAACCGGCGCCCGGCGAGTCGACCGAGGAGTTCGCCGCCTTCGTGGAGCTCGGCGGCGGCTCCGAGGACACCCTGCCCCCCGAGGTCTGGCGGGCCGTCGGCTACAACCCGCCCAGCGGCCCGATCCCGCTGCTGCGCCCCGGCGCGGCGGACATCACCCCCTGGCCGGACCGGATGCGCACCCTGCTGCGCACCCCGATGTCCGAGCGCCCGGCCTTCGAGCGCACCCCGCAGACGGCCAAGCCCGAGACCACCGCGCGCAACGTGCCGCGCATCCTCGACCTGAGCCTGCGGATCGGCGAACTGCTGCTGGCCAGCGGCGAGAGCGCCGAGGACGTGGAGGCGGCGATGCTGGGCGTCACCCACGCCTACGCGCTGGACCGCTGCGAGCCGCAGGTCACCTTCACCCTGATCTCCATCTCCTACCAGCCCTCGCTGGTCGAGGCGCCGGTGACCGCCGCCCGGGTGGTGCGCCGCCGCACCTCCGACTACACCCGGCTGGCCGCCGTCTACCGGCTGGTGGCGGACATCACCGCGGAGAAGGTCACGGTCAACGACGCCTACCGGCGGCTCGCGGTGATCCGCCGCAACCGCCACCCCTACCCGACCTGGGTGCTCTCGGTGACCGCCGGCCTGCTGGCCGGCGCGGCCACCTTCCTGGTCGGCGGCCGGATGGACGCCAAGGCCTTGCTGGTCTTCGTGAACGCCGTGGTGGCCGCGATCATCGGCGACCGGCTGGCCTCCCTGGTGGCCAGGCGCGGCCTGCCGGAGTTCTACCAGTTCGTGGTCGCCGCGATGCCGGCCGCGGTGTGCGGCATCATCCTGTCGCTGAGCAGCGCCGGGCTGCGCGGCTCGGTGGTGATCACCGGTGGCCTGTTCGCCCTGCTGCCCGGGCGGGCCCTGGTCGCCGCCGTGCAGGACGGCCTGACCGGCTTCTACATCACCGCCGCCGCCCGACTCCTGGAAGTCGTCTACCTGGTGGCCGGCATCGTGATCGGCGTGATGCTGGTGCTCTACGCCGGGGTCAGCTACGACGCCCAGCTGCGCCCGGCCGAGTCGCTCAGCGGCATCTACAACCCGCCGGTGCAACTGCTCGCCGCGATGCTGCTGACGCTCTTCTTCGCGATACTGCTGCAGACCGGCCGGCGCACCCTGGCCCTGGTCACCCTGAACAGCGGGATCGGCTGGGCCTGCTACGGGGTGCTCGCCTACAACGCCAAGATCTCGCCGATCGTGGCCACCGGGATAGCCGCCGGCCTGGTCGGCCTCTTCGGTCAGCTGATGGCCCGCTACCGCTACGCCTCCGCGCTGCCCTACGTCACCGCCGCGCTCGGCCCGCTGATGCCTGGGTCCGCGCTCTACCTGGGGATGCTCTCGTTCGCCCAGGGCCACCCCTCGGACGGGCTGGTCTTCGTCAGCCGGGCGGCCGCGATCGCGATGGCGCTGGCGATCGGGGTGAACCTGGGTGGCGAGGTGGCCCGGCTCTTCATGAAGGTGCCGGGCGTCGGGGCGCTCGCCGGTGCCGAGGGACGGCTGGTCCCGTACCTGACCGGGCCGCGCCGCGCGGCGAAACGTACCCGCGGCTTCTGACGGCGCGTTAGAGGCAGCAGTCGCCGACAGGACCCGACGGAGCACCGAGGAAGTACCGCCCATGCAGATCGCCGGCCTGGTGGAGGGATACCGCGAGCACATCGTCGCCGCCCACAAGCAACCGCTCTTCCTGCTGCTGGTCGGCTTCATCAGCTCGTTCCTCTTCATCCGGTTCAGCGTCCGGATGATCCGCGCCCGGGTGCGCTGGTGGCCGGGGAACATCACCCCGGGCGGGCTGCACATCCACCACATGGTGTTCGGCGTCGGCTGCCTGCTGGTGGCCGGCATCGGGGTCTTCGCGACCAACGGCGGGCACCCGTGGATCGACTGGTTCGGCCTGCTCTTCGGCATCGGCTGCGGGCTGGTGCTGGACGAGTTCGCGCTGATCCTGCACCTGGAGGACGTCTACTGGAGCGAGGCCGGCCGCAAGTCGGTGGACGCGGTGATCCTCGGGATCCTGCTCACCGCGCTGCTGCTGACCGGCGCGGTGCCGCTCGGGCTGCCCGGGCAGACCGGCACCGACGGCGGGCACTGGGGACTGGTCGCGGTGATCTCGGTGAACGCGCTGGCCTCGGTGGTCGCGCTGTTCAAGGGCAAGGTGTGGACCGGGCTGCTCGGGATCATGGTGCCGGGCCTGTCCTGGATCGGGGCGATCCGGCTGGCCCGGCCGTCCAGTCCGTGGGCCCGCTGGTGGTACGCCGGCCGGCCGCGCCGGCGGGCCCGGGCGGTGCGCCGGGAGCGGCTGCTGCACGCCCGGATCGACCGGGCACGCACCTGGGTCTTCGACCTGATCGCCGGCGCGCCCGACAAGGTGCCGGCGCACCACGCCGCCACCCACCGGATGGCGGAGGCGATGGCGGCCCGGGCCACCGCGCACCTCGACGCGGCCCGCGCGGCCCGCACTCCGCAGGCGGCGCCGGAGCGCGGCGCCGACCAGCGGCGGCGCACGGTGCAGGCCGGCCGCCCGCGCAGCTACGCGGCCCGCGGGCCGCGTAGGCGCGGCTGAGGGCGGTCGGGTCGCCGAGGGGGCGGCACGGGTCGGCTGTTACGCCAGGCCGTAGGGCGGGCGCCAGTTCGGGATCCGGTCGGGGGTGAGCCGGGCGGCCCAGCGGCGGTCGGCGAGGCGGGGGCCGAGCAGCCGGCCGCCGAGGACGGCGACGGTGACCATCGTGCAGGCCGGCACGGCGACCAGCGGTTGCTCCGGCGGCAGGTGCAGTACGACGAAGAGTCCGAAGAGCTCGCACAGCACGCCGCTGGCCGCGCTCACGCCGGCCAGCCAGCCGGCCCGGGCCCGCTCGTGCGGGGTGGTCGGCGCTTCGGTGCCGGCCAGGACCAGCGCGCCCAGCAGGCCCGGCAGCAGGCCGAAGAGGCCGGCGAAGGCCACCGGGACCGCGTAGAGGAGCACGAAGAAGAGCACCGCCTGCGGCGGAGCGCCGGCCCACAGCCCACCGATGCAGAGCAGCACGCCCGTCGTGGCGGCGCTGCCCGCCCACCCGACGGCGGCGCCCGCCGCGGCCATCTGCCACCTGCTGCGCATGGCTCACCCCCAGCTCGACACGGCGGCGCGCCCGGTGCCGGGTGGCCGCACGGATGACTGTAGGGCTCTTTTTGAACGTGTTCAAGGCTGTTTTGAATGCGTTCAACATCGTGCGGGCGGGGCCGGGCCGCGGCAGCGGAAAACCGGGTGACCCGCAGTGGCGTCCGGTCCTACCGTGGACCGATGAGCTCCGCGAACAGTGCCACCGCGACCACGGACGACGACATCGAGATCCGCCCGATCGGCGAGGACGAGATCGCGGCCTGGGGGGCCGCGGTGAACCTCGGCTTCCTGCGGCCGCAGGACCCGGACGGCGAGGAGTACCGCCGCCTGCGCTACCACCCCGGCCGGATGCAGGCCGCCTTCGACCGCGGGCGGGTGGTCGGCACGATGCGCAGCTTCCCGTTCAAGCTGGCGCTCCCCGGCGGGGCCCTGCTGCCGGTTTCGGCGGTCAGCGGGGTGACGGTGCAGTCGACCCACCGGCGGCGCGGCCTGCTCTCCCGGATGATGGCCAACGACCTGGCCGCCGCCCTGGAGCGCGGCGAGCCGGCAGCGGTGCTGATCGCCGCCGAGTACCCGATCTACGGCCGGTTCGGCTTCGGCCCGGCGGCCCGCAGCCACGGTGTGCGGATCGACCTGCGGGTGGCCGGCGGTCTGCGCGCCGACCTGCCGGCGGACCTGCGCAGCCCGGCCGGCGGCCGCCTGGAGCTGATCGATCTGACGGAACTGGCCAAGATCGGCCCCGGGCTGCACGAACGCTGGCTGCCCGGTCGGCCCGGCGCGGTCACCCGCGACGACGCGTACTGGCAGACCCTGACCGGACAGGTCATCCAACCGGGCGCCGAGTTCAAGCGACCGTTCGCGGTGGTCCACCGGGACGCCGCCGACACCGTCACCGGCCTGGCGGTCTACCGGGTCGACGACCAGTGGGACGGCATGCTGCCGAACTGCACCCTGACGGTGCGCGACTTCATGGCGCTGGACCGGGCCACCGCGGTGACCCTCTGGCGCTACCTCGCGTCGGTCGACTGGGTCACCAGGCTGGAGGTCCCGCGGCTGGGCGTCGACGACCCGCTGCCGCTGCTCCTCGCCAACCCGCGCGCGGCACTGCCGCACGAGGACACCGGCGACTTCCTCTGGCTGCGACTGCTGGACCTGCCCGCCGTCTGCGCAGCCCGGCAGTTCGCCGGCCCCGGGCGGGTGGTGCTGGAGATCGACGACCCGGCGGGCTACCTCGCCGGCCGCTGGGCGCTGTCCGCCGACACCACGGGCACCGGCGCGGCCACCCCGACCACCGACGCCCCCGACCTCGCCCTGACCGCCGGCGCGCTCGGCACGCTCTTCCTGGGCGGCGAGTCCGCCGGCCGCCTCGCCGCGGCGGGCCTGCTCGAGGAACGCCGGCCGGGCGCCGCCTTCGCCCTCGACCGGCTGCTCGCCACGCCGCAGCGGCCGTTCAACGGCGACATGTTCTGAGACCCCTTCCGGGGCTGGGTGGCGGGTCGCGTTCCGGCGAGGTTCAGACGGTTGCCGACCGCAGGTCGTGCGGCATGTTCCAGCCGCCGGCGAGCCTTGACGGGTGGACGTTGCGCCCGCCACCGAAGAACTCGCAGAACTTCATGATCAACGGGTCCCAGCCCAGCGGGTCCACGTGGTGCGTGCCCGGGATGACCAACTCCTCGTCGACGTGGGCGCGAAGGACCTCGACCTCGATGGCGGTGGCCCGCGTACCGGGACCGCCGAAGGGACGGTCCGAGACGACCCGGCACTCCAACTGCACCGGACACTCCGCCACCCGGGGCGCGCGGACCAGCTCCGACGCCTGCCGGGTCAGCCGCCCGAGTGCGAACTTGTCCGGCTCGTAGCGGTAGCCCTGCGCCACCTTGTAGTCCGGCACCTCCGCCGTCCCGGTGGTGAGCGCGATCCGGTCGACGGCATCGACCATCGCCGACGAGGGCAGGTTGAGCACGCACTCGCCCTCGCGCAACAGGTTCACGGTGGTCTGGCTGCGGCTGCCGAGACCGAGCATGCAGGACTGACCCAGCCACCACGCGGAGGACATCGGCGCGAGGTTCGCCGTCCCGTCCTCGTTGAGCGAGCTGATCAGCACCACCGGAGTTCCGAAGTAGAGGACCTTCAGTCCTGGCACCACGTGCACGTGTTCGCCTCTCAAGCCTCAAGGGTCGCCAACCGGAGACTCGTGAGCAGGCCCACGAGCCACTGTTGACTCTCCCGGAGGCAGACGCATGCTGCTGGCGGAAATCCGCCCTGGCGCTCCGGGTTCACGTGGTGTGGAGGGTGTCGTCCTTGATGGCGGCGAGGAAGGCGGTGAAGGCGGTGGGGGTGAAGGCGAGGGCGGGGCCGTGGGGGTCTTTGGAGTCGCGGACGGGGATGTGGGTGGGGAGGTTGGCGGCCACCTCGATGCAGGCGCCGCCTTGCTGGCTGTAGCTCGATTTACGCCAACTGACGCCGGACATGTTCACAGTTCCTTCCGAGCGGCGCGAACGAGGTCGAGGGACGCTGCTTCGGAAAGCGCGCCCACCTGAAGCCGATGGTAGTTCCTGTCCCACGCCGCAAGGATGTTGGAATCTCGCTGCAGGTGTCCCTGGCCCTCGGACTCCGAGTATCCGATCAGGCTTCGGTCGGGCAGCGTCAGCAAATGCACCGGCAGGGCGAACGGTCGATCTTCGCCCATCGAGAACGGGGCGACCTGGAGGATCACACCCGGCGTACTGCCCAGCTGCTCCAGCTTGGCCAGTTGGCGGTCCATCGCCTCGGCGCCCCCGATGGTGCGGCGTAGACAGCTTTCGTCGAGAACGGCATGGACCAGCGGTGCGGTGGGCGTTGCGAGGCGACGTTGCCGGGCCAGCAGGTACGCCACGCGCTCGTCGGCCTGTTCCTGGGTGATGCTTCCGCGTCGTACTTCGGCGGCGGCCAGGGCTTCCGCGTACTCGGGCGTCTGGAGCAGACCCGGTATCACGCCGAGTTCGAAGACGCGGATCTCTCGAGCCCTCGCCTCTTGTGCCGCGTACTCCTCGAACCCTTCGAGGATCGAAGCGCTGCGAACATCACGGTACTGGTCGACGAACCTGTTGCCGCTGCCGAATGCGGCGTCAGCTTGTCTTGCAAAACGCGAGGTTGGGGGTTTGCGACCGGTTTCGACGGCCGAAACGTGGGTCGAGGAGTACTCCATCCGTTCGCCGAGCTCATCCTGGGTCCACCCGCGTTCCTCGCGTGAGCTGCGGAGTTGGGCGCCGAAAGCGGCGCGAGGAGACTCGTCCGGGTCCAAGTCGCGTCGGTTCAAGATCTACCACTCCTTCCGATCCGACAGGTTGAAGACGAGCTGAGCCTAAGGGAAAGTGAGTGCTCTCGGTAGTGGTTCAACTACGGAAAGGAGCCATGATGAGCGCGCGCAGAAAGCCTCCGCGACCCCTGTACGCCCCCCGTGTCGGCGAGTTGGTGCGGGATGGCCGGGACGGCCGTCGCGGGGTGTACCAGTGCGACGGGTTCGGCAAGGACCCCACGGTGTACCTGCGTCCGGTGGGTGGCGGCGTCGAGTGGGAGTGTCCGCAGAGCGAGGTCGAGCCGCTGCCTCCCGAGGTGGCCCCGTGAGTGCGCAAGTCCACTCCCCGGAGGCGGACTTCGCCACCTCACCGCTCTCGCTGCCGCCGCGCGATCAGTGGGCGTTCGGTTGCTGCGTCTGCTGCGACCGGGAGACCGTCGTGGCGCCCGGGCCGCGGATTGTCACCGGTGACGGGCGGACCGTCGAACTTCCCTACTGTCAGGACGGGTTCGAGCGGGCCGCCCGTCACCTCCACCGGCTCCGGATCCGCGCTCGGCGTCGCTCGCAGGCGCCGTCGGCGTAGCCGGGTGAAGCTCATGGTGTCCGTGTCCTCCGTGTCCTCCGTGTCCTTCGTGGTTCAGAGGCTGCGGCCGGTGATGTCACCGAGCCCGGTGGTGGCGTGGATGGTGAGTCCGGTGGCCGAACCCCCGGTGTTGTCGAGCGAGTTGCGGATGCTGCCGAGGCCGGTGTTGGCGTCCAGGCTGGCGGAGGTCCCGCGGGCGGCCCCGATCTGGACGTCGCCGAGCTTGGTGTGCAGCGTGACGGTGCCGCGGGTGGCCTCGGTGATGGTGAGGTCGCCCTTCTGGGTGGTGACGTGGGCGTCGCCGCCGAGGCGGCCGATGGTGACGTCGCCGAGCTGGAGGGCGACCCGGACGCCCGCGACCTCGTCGAGCTCCACCGTGGCCCGTGCGGCCTCGAAGGTGACGTCCCCGAGGCGTCCGACGCCGCGCAGGTCGGCACTGGCCGCCTTGGCCTCGACGCGCGAGCCGGCCGGCAGTTGGACGGTCACCTCGACGGAGCCGGAGCTGCCGAGGATCCGGTTCTTCGCGGATGCGGCCTCGATGAGCAGGATACCGTCGGTGTAGGCGACCGTGGTCTGCTCGGCGGCCTGCACGTCGCGGCTCTTGCCGGTGTCGACGGGCCGGACCTCGACCGTGGTGTCGACCCGGTCGGTGGCGATGAAGCGGATGTGCCCGGCGGGGATGTCCAGGACGGTCGAGATGGGCGCGGGGGTGGTGAACGTGTGCACCGTGGTTCTCCTTCGTCTGCGGCGGGCGCCCGGTCGGCCCCGCCGTTTTCTGATGAACGAAAAGCTACGTTGCGTTCATGAAGATGGCAACAGTTGCGGCACGAGAAATCCGTGTAACTGCAGGTCAATGGCGAGAAATCGTTGCAACCGTTCTGCGGGTAATGCAACGTCAGGTGTGCAGTGCGTTGCAATGGATTGAGTGTGAACGCTATGCTGGGCGCACCACGGAGCACGAAGGAGAGCGCGCATGCCGGGAGGCAGACTCACCCAGCAGGAACGCCAGCAGATCGCGCTGGGGCTGGCCGACCGCCTCGCCTACGCGGAGATCGCCCGGCGTCTGGACCGTCCGACCTCCACGATCACCCGCGAGGTGATGCGCAACGGCGGTCCCGGCTCCTACCGGGCCGAGCTCGCCCACCGCGCCACCGAACAGCGCACCCACCGCCGCAAGCAGGTCGCCGCCCGCGGCGCGGCGACGCCTCCGCAGCGCCACGGGCGCGACCCCGAGGCGGTGCGCGCGTACGAGGAGACGTTCACCACCGTCCTCATGCAGTCCGGCCTGGCCAAGATGATGTCCCGGGTGCTGGCCTGCCTCTACACCACGGACGAGGGCAGCCTCACCGCGTCCGAACTCGTCGAGCGACTCCAGGTCAGCCCGGCGTCCATCTCCAAGGCGATCGCCTTCCTGGAGGGCCAGGGCCTGGTGCGCCGGGAGCGCGACGAGGGCCGGCGCGAGCGCTACGTCGCCGACAACGACGTCTGGTACGAGTCCATGATGGCCAGCGCCCGCGCCACCGCCCAGATCGTCGACACCGCGCGCGAGGGCGTCGGCGTCCTCGGGCCCGGCACCCCGGCCGCCGCCCGCCTCGAGAACATCGCCCGCTTCCTCGACTTCGTCTCCGAGAGCACGGCCCGCGCCGCGGAGCAGGCCCGCGAAATCCTCTACGCGAGCCCCGAAAAGACCGCGGACACCCCGGTCTGAGCCGCGCCGCGCCTGATCCCCGCCGCGCCTGAGCCGAGCCGCGTCGACCGTGCCGGCCGGCTGCTTCATGGGGGCAGGGTGGCGGGGTGGCCGGGTCTCACCGGCCCGGTGCGGCCTTGCCTATGGTCGGCAGGATGAAGTCCTGGATCAGGCCCTTGGCGTCGCGGACGATCGGGCGGAACATCCGGTAGCGGGAGAGGTTGATCACCCGGGCGGCCATGGGGGCGGAGCGGCGGACGAACTCCCTGGTGCGCTCGGTGTCCGGGGTCCGGTCGAAGACCCAGTAGAGGACCACGATCATCAGGTAGAGCCAGAGCACGTCGGGGAGCAGGTCGACGAGTTCGCGGTCCAGCTTGGGGGCCAGCTCCGAGCCGGTGAGCACTTCGCGGAAGAGGTCCACGGCGGTGGCCCGGGCCGGGTGGGACTCGTCGGAGAACGGGCTCAGCGAGCTGGTCGGGTCCGCGGCCGTGCGGAAGAACTGGGCGGCGAACTCGTGGTAGGGCGCGGCCGTGTCGACCCAGGAGGCGAGGGCGATCTCCAGGCGCTCCGTGAAGTCGCGGGTGTGCGCCATCCGGGCGCGGGCGTCGGTTGCGTGGTCGTACGTCATCCGGTCGTAGAACCCCTGGATCAGGAATTCCTTGCCGGCGAAGTAGTAGTAGGCGTTGCCGACCGAGATGCCCGCCTCGGTGGCGATGGCGCGCATGGTCGTCTTGTCGTAGCCGCGTTCCTGGAAGAGGCGCATCGCCGTCTCCAGGATGAGCGCGCGGGTCTGCTCGCTCTTGTCGGTCTTGGGCAGGGCGCGCCCGCCGGGGAGCTCGGGGGCGCCGGTGTCCCCGCCCGTCGGCTGGTCGTCGGCTTGGGTCCTCGGGTCGTCGTCCACGAGGCATGAGCCTAGCCCGCGGTGTCGCGGGGCAGCAGGGATCAGGACGGAGAGGGCGGGCGTGCCCACGTGGTGGGGGTGGGTCGGCGCGCTGCCCGCCGTACTGCCGTGCCGTCCGGCCCCGGCCCCGGCCGTCCCGGGCCCGACCTGGCAGGATCACCGCATGACCGATCACGCCGAGTTCGCCATCCGCCACGGCGGCCCCGATGACGCGTCCGCCGTGGCCGAGCTGCACGCCGAGAGCTGGCGCACCGCCTACGCCGGCATCGTGCCCGCCGCCGCGCTCGGCGACGGGCTGGCCGCCCAGCGGCAGGAGTTGTGGGCGCTGCGCCTCACCGTCGACTACGGCGAGCTGGCCGCGCAGCCCGTCCTGCTGCTGGCCGAGCGCACCGGGGGCGAGCTGCTCGGCTTCGGGTACCTGGTCCCGCAGCCGGACGGCCGGGTGCTGCTGGACAACCTGCACGTGCGCCCGGGGCTGACCGGCGGCGGGATCGGCGGTCGGCTGCTGGCCGCGGCCCGCGACTGGACCGCGCGGACCCATCCCGGCGAGCCGCTCTACCTGGAGGTGCTGCGCGACAACCGGCGGGCCATCGCCTTCTACGAGCGGGCCGGCGCGGTGCGGACCCGGCAGGGCGCGGCCGTCTTCCCGGGCGGCGGCGAACTGCCGGAGTACGAGTACACCTGGGCCCGCCCCTGACCGGGCGGCGCGCGGGGCGGTCGGTCACGTGGGTCAGTTGGTCACGCGGGTCAGTCGTGGTCGTAGACCGTGACCGCGATGCCGCGCGCCACCAGGCGGGAGTGGAGCAGCGGTTCGACCAGCTCCCAGCGCCCACCGGCCAGGCCGCAGCCGATCCGCGGCAGGTGGACCGAGGCGCCCAGCTCCAGCATGGGGGCGGCGAGCCGGTCCAGGGCGGTGTCGATCGCCGGGTAGCGGACCGGCACGCCGGAGGAGCGGCCGGTCCGGGTGCCGCGCTGGCCGACCAGGTTGGCCACCCAGGTGTCGCGCTCCACCTGCACCAGCTGCACCGCACCCAACCCGAAGTCGTTGCCGGCGCGTTCGCGGTGCCAGCGCCGGTAGGCGGCCTCCGGCTCGGGCCAGCGCTTCGACAGCGCCAGCACGAACCCCTTCCCCCAGCCGCCCAGGTCGTTGCAGACGTGGGCGATCACCTTGGGCCCCTTGGCCTGCGGGCTGCTGGCGTCCCCGCGCAGGTACCTGATCGCACTCCCCATGGCGCGAGCCTAGGAGGGGCCGCTGACAGTGAGCCAGTGCGGAGCCGCTGACAGCGAGCCGGTGCGGAGCCGCAGACAGCAGGCCTACGAGGAGCCGCCGGCAGCGCCGCCGGCACCGGTTGTGGCGTTCTGTGGAGCGGGCAGCCGCAGCCGCCGGGTGCCGAGCACGGCGAGCAGCAGCGCCAGCGCGCCGGCTCCGGCGGCGAGCAGGTAGCCGCCGGTGGGGGAGGTGCGCTGGGCCAGCAGGCCGCCGAGGGCCGAGCCGGCCGAGATGCCGCTGACGATGCCGGAGACCGCGAACGCCATCCCCTCGTTGAGCGCGCCGGCCGGCAGCAGCCGCTGCACCAGGGTCATCCCGCTGACCATGGTGGGTGCCGTCCCGCCGCCGGCCACGAAGAGCGCCACCGCCAGCAGGCCGAAGCCGCCGCCCGCCGCCACCACCGCGCACGGCAGCAGGAGCAGGCCGGCCATCGCCGCGAGGCTGCGCCGCAACTGCCGCTCCGGGCCGCCGCGTCCGCCGCGCAGCCCATGGCGCAGACCGGAGAGGCCGGAACCGGCGGCCAGCAGGGCCAGCAGCACCCCGGTCGCGGACTGGTGGCCGTGCTCGCCCGCCCAGGCGAGCGTGGTGATCTCCAGGGAGCCGAACACCACTCCGGTGCCCGCGAAGACGGCGACCAGGAGGGGGAAGCCGGGCGTCCGCAGCGGCGAGCGCGCGGTGTGTGCGGATGCCTTGGTGGTGCCCGCCGCCGGCACCGGCGGTTCGGTGCGGCGCTGCACCGCGAACAGCACTCCGCCGCCGGCCGACAGCAGCGCGACCGCGGCCAACCCGGCCTCCGGGAAGAACGCGCTGCAGAGCAGCACGCCGAGCACCGGGCCGGCCAGGTAGCAGAGCTCGTCCAGCGCCTGCTCCAGCGCGTTGGCGCGGTGCAGCAACTCCGGGTCGGCGCCGTGCAGGTGGGCCCAGCGGGCGCGGGCCATGCCGCCGAGGTTGGGGGAGAGCGCGGCGGCTGTGCCCGCGGCGGCGCAGAGCGCCCAGGCCGGGGCGCCGGAGTGCACCAGCAGCGGCAGCGCGGCGCGCGGCCCGGCGGCGAGCAGTGCGGCGGGCAGCGAGATGCGGTGCTGCCCGTACCGGTCGACCAGGCGCCCGAGCAGCGGCATGCCGACGGCCACGCCCACCGTGCCGGCGGCGGCGACCGCGCCGGCCAGCGCGTAGGAGTGGCGCCGGTCGACCACGGCGGTGAGCAGGCTCATGCCGAGCATCGAGAAGGAGAGCCGGCCGATCAGCCCGGCCAGGGTGAACGCTACGGCGCCGGGGACGGCGAAGACCCGGCGGTAGGCGGCGAGCGGGCCACCGGTGGGTGCGGCGGTGGTGGCAGGGGCGGTGGCGGCGACGGCTGGGGTGGTGGTGGGTGAGGCGGTGGCGGCGGGCGGGGTGGCGGCGACGGCTGGGGTGGTGCGGGCAGGCGTGGGCAACGGGCCTCCGGGCGGGTGGGGTGGATGACGCCAAGCCTCGCTGCCCGGCGGTCGTCGGGTCCAACACCGAGTCCGACCGATTGACGCACCCGTGTTGTCAATCCGGTGGTCGGCCCCGGCCGCCCGCCGCCCGTTCGTTAGCCTGGCCTGCATGCCCGTCGACCTGCACCCCCGCCTGCTGCGCGGCTTCGTGGCCACCGCCGAGACGCTGCACTTCGGCCGGGCCGCCGCCCGCCTGCACCTGGCGCAGCAGGCGCTGAGTCGCGACATCAGGACGCTGGAACGCCTGCTCGGGCGCACCCTGTTCACCCGTACCACCCGCAGCGTGGCGCTCACCGAGGCGGGCGAGCGGCTGCTGCCGCAGGCCCGGCGGCTGCTCGCACTGCAGCAGGAGATGCTGGACCCGCCGCCGCCCCGGGCCGTGCTGGTCGACCTCAATAGTGCGGTGAGCGGCCCCGACCTGACGGCGGACCGGCTGCTGGCCGCGGCCCGGGCGGCCGACCCGCAGGTCCGGCTGCTGGCCCGCTATCACGGCGGACTGGCCGCCGGCGCCCGGGAGTTGCTCGCCGAGCGGCTGGACGCCTCGTTCGGCTGGTTCAGTGGACTGCCCGCCACCCAGCGCGAGCGGCTGGCCCAACGGCCGGTACGGCTGGAACGGGCCGCGCTGCTGCTCCCGGCGGAGCACCCGCTGGCCGACCGGACCGCGATCCGGCTGGCCGAGCTGGCCGGCCATCCGGTGGACGTCTGCGCCGGCAACCCGGCCACCACCGAGTGGACCGAGTACGGTGAACGGCTGCTGGCCGCTCACGGGTTGACGCCCGCCCCGGCGGCGCCAGGCCCGGTGGGCGAGGCCGAGACCGCCCGGTACCTGGCCCAGCGCGGGCACCCGATGCTCACCACGGTGGGTGGGCCCGACCTGCCGGGCGTGGTGACCCGGCCGCTGGTCGACCCGGTGCCGCTCACCCTGGTGAGCCTGGTGAGCCGACCCGGGCCGCTCCCGCCGGAGCTCGCGCTGCTCGCCGACTGCGCGGCCGAACTGGGCGCGCGGGAGGGGTGGTTGGTCCGGCCGCCGGCGGCCTGGCTGGCCGCGGCGGACGAGGCCCTGCTGGCCGCCGCCGGTGGGTGAGACCCCCGCCGCTGGCTGGTGGGGTGGGCCGGGCCGGCAGCGGGCGGGGCGGGCCGGCGTCCGTCCGCTACTTGTCCGCCTGCAGGGTGCCGGCCGCGCCCCAGCTGTCGGTGGGGACCTCGTGGATCCAGACCTGCACGGCCTCGGCGGGGATCCGGTAGGCGTCCACGAACGCGTCGGTGATCCGGGCGACCAGCTCGCGCTTCAGCTCGACGCTGCGGGGACCCTGCTGCACGGTGACGATGGGCATCTTCGGCTCCTTGGCTCACGGCCCGCGCTCCGGCTCTTCCGGGGCGTCCGACCGACAGGACAAGTCCACCGCGCGGGACCCCGGTCGACCCAGACCCGAATCGCTCTCGCAGCGATCACGAATCCTGATCGCTGCTGGTCGTGGTCGTGGTTGTGGTCGTGGTCGTGGTTGTGGGCGTGGCCGTGCTCGCGGTCGTGGCCGTGGTCGTCGTCGTGGTCGGGTGCTGCGGTGCGCAGGCGGCGCGCAGCAGCCGGAGCGCCGGGGTGGCGGGCCCGCGGCGGACGGCCAGCACGACGGGCAGGTGCAGGCCCGGTGCGCGGAACGGCACGAAGGCGACCCGGGGCACCCGCGTCACCTGGGCGTTGGCGGCGTACACCACGGTCCACATCGGGCTGCCCGCGCCGAGCACGGCCAGGGTGTCCTGCAGCCCACCGGAGGGCGCCGGGCCGGGGACCGGGTCGAAGCCCGCAGCCCGGCAGGCGTTCAACACCAGGTCCACCAGGGTGGGGTGGTTGCGGCGTTCGGTCAGCAGCAGCGGGAGCTCGGCGAGGTCGGCGAGCGCGAGTTCGGGCCGTTCGGCGAGTGGGTGCCTGGCGGGCACGGCGGCGATCAGTTCGTCCTGCCAGCAGGCCAGTTGGCGCAGGTCGGGGACGTGGTCGGGGAGTGGGCCACGGAGGAAGGCGGCGTCCAGGCGGCCGTCGGCGAGCTGGGTCAGCCGCTCCTTGCCCGGGAGGGCGACCAGTTCCACCCGTAGGCCCGGGGCCTGGAGGTCGAAGGCGTCCAGGATCCGGTCGAGCCGCTCGCCGAGTCCGGTGACGGTGCCGATCCGGAAGGCGCCGAGCTTGCCGGTGGCCAGGTCGGCGGCGACCGTGCGGGCGGCGTCCTCGGCGGTGAGCACTGCGCGGGCGGCGGGCAGGAAGGCCTCGCCGGCGGTGGTGAGGCGGACCAGGCGGGGCGTGCGGTCGAACAGCTCCACCTTCAACTCCCGCTCCAACCGGCGGATCTGCTGGCTCACGGCGGGTTGGCCGATCAGCAGTCGTTCGGCCGCGCGGCCGAAGTGCAGTTCCTCGGCCACCGTCACGAAGTAGCGCAGCTGTCGTAGTTCCACCGGCCCCGTCCCCCTCTTGCCCCCGGCCGCTTCTCCCCAGGTCCCCGGCCATCCTGCCGCACGCGGCGGCACCGGGGACCGGACAGGGGTCGGGCGGGAGGTGGGGCGGTGGTGGACGGCGGTGGCCTGCTGGTGGCGCGGCCGGGTTCAGGCGCGGACGGCGGAGATGTCGAAGGTCAGCTTGACCTTCTCGCCGATCAGCACGCCGCCGGTCTCCAGCGCGGCGTTGTAGCTGAGGCCGAAGTCGGTCCGGTCGACGGTGGTCGTCCCCTCGAAGCCGAGCCGCTGCACGCCGTACGGGTCGACCGCGCTGCCGGTGAACTCCAGGGTGAGCGCCACCGGGCGGGTGGTCCCCTTGATGGTCAGGTCGCCGGCCATCCGGTAGGTCTCGGCGTCCAGCTGCTCGGTGGCGGTGCTGCGGAAGGCGATCTCCGGGTGGGTCTCGACCGCGAAGAAGTCGCCGGTGCGCAGGTGGCCGTCGCGCTGCTCGTTGCCGGTGTCGATGCTGGCCACCTGGATCACCAGCTCGGCGGTGGAGGCGGCCGGGTTGCCGCCGTCCAGGTGCAGCTTGCCGACGTAGTCGGCGAACTCGCCACGGACGTTGGTCACCATGGCGTGCCGGACGGTGAAGCCGATCCGGCTGTGGGTGGTGTCGATGGTGTAGTCGCCGGTGAGGTGGGCGAGGTCCGGGGTGCCGGGGGTGAGGGTGGCGACCGCGCCGGTGGGGGCCGGGCTGGTGGTCGCGGCGGCGGTGGTGGTCGCGGTGGCGGTCTTGCGGCTGAACAGGCCCATGACGGACTCCTCGGGTTCGCCTCATTTGTTGAGGCTTCAACTTCCTGGTGTCTCCACCGTACGTCGATCTCGTTCAATGTTCAACCATGTCCCGCAAAAAACGCCCGACCGGAGGAATCTCCGAGTCGGGCGCTCTGGGCAGCCGCCGGCCGGGTGGCCGGGCCGGCCGGGGCTCAGGCCTCCGCGGCGGCTGCGGTGGCTGCGACGTCGGCCGCGTCGGCCGCGGCGACCAGTTCGAAGGCCGTCTTGCCGTCGATCGCCTCGCGGATCAGGTCGGCGTGGCCGGCGTGCCGGCCGGACTCCTCGATCAGGTGGAGCAGGATCCACCGCGCGGTGCGGCGGGCGCCCGCCGGGAACCACGGAGCGTTGGGCAGCGCCGAGTCGAAGTCGAGCGACGGCAGGTCGCCGATGATCTTCTCGGTCTCGGCCGCGACCTCCTCGTAGGTGGTCAGCCACTGGGCCAGGGTCTCGCCCGGCAGCAGGCGGAACTGGTCCGCCCACTGCTCCGGGCCCGCGGCCGGGTCGGCCGGGCGGCCCATCAGGATCGTCGAGATCCAGTTGCGCTCGACCAGCGCCGAGTGCTTGATCAGACCGGCCAGCGAGAGCGTGCTGGGCAGCGGAGTTGCGCTCGCCTGCTCGTCGGTGAGGCCGAGCAGGGCGCGGTGCAGACCGCCGCGCTGGGCCGCCAGGAACGTCAGGAGTGCGTCGCGCTCGTCGTTCTCGGCACGGACCACGATGGGCATGACTGCCGCCTTTCCTCAGGATTCGGGTGCTCCGGCCGGGCCTGGCGGCGACCTGCACGGGCCCGGGCGGGATCCGGTGCGGCCTGAACAGGGGGCCGGAGCAGAGGGGTTGGTGCGGTGGTGCCTTGCTGAGATCGACAGTAGTGGGCATTGCGGTCAGATCCTGTCCGCATTTGCCCCCGGGAGCGGTTTTCGGCCGGATCCCGTCGTCAGACCTGCTGGTTAGGCTGCGATCAGGGACGTTCGGCGACCGGGGACGGCTGAGGACGGCTGAGGACGGGCGAGGAGGTGAGCGGCGCGGTGTTCGCGGTGCACGGCGGTTGGCAGGGGCCGGGCGACGGTCGGTTGCTGCTCTGGGCCGAGGACGCGCGGGCGCGCGGTGCGGCTCGTCCCGGGGCGGCAGCCGCCGCCGGGGCCCGCCCGCACCCCTTCGCCTGCCCGGCCGCGCTCCTCACCGAGCTGCTCGGCGGGATCGGCCCCGGGCTGGGCTGGCTGGCCGGTCAGGCGGCCGAGCGCTGGACCACGCTCACCCTACCCACGCTGAGCAGCGCGCCCGCGCCTTCGCCCGAGCTGCTGGTCGGCGGCGGGGTCCGCGACCGCGCCGCGGTCGGGACCGCGCTGCACGCCTGGCGGGTACCGGTGCTCGCGTTCGAACCCGCCGAGGCCGCCCAGCTGCTCGGCGAGCTCTTCGATCCGCACTGGGCGCTGGCCGGCGCCGAGCTCGCCGGGGTCGGCCGGGTCGACGTCGCCTACGGGGCCTCGCTGCGTTGGCTGACCGCCGTGCACGACCTCGCCTGGCGGCTGGCCGGCCGCGGCCGGGTGCTGCCCGGGCTGGTCGACTCGGAGGGCGGGCCGCGGGCCCGCTGGCTGCCCGTGCCGTCGAGCGCCGAGCACCGCGAGGCGAGCGCGCTGGCCGCCGGCTGCCCCCCGGTGGCCGCCGCCGGGCGGCCCGCGGCCGAACTGCTCGGGCACGTCCTGGCAACGCTGACCGACCGCGAGGTGCGCGCCACCCTGGCGGACCACCCGGGGGTGTTGCGGTTGCCCCGGGGCGTCGGGCCGGTGGGGGAGCCGGCCGAGCGGGCCGCCGAGCAGCTGACCGAGCGGTGGTTCGCCGCCCTCGGCCCGGGCGACGGCCGGATCGAGGTGCCGCCCGGCGCACCCGCCACGGCACTGCCGGAGCTGGCACGGAAGCTGGCCGTCTGGCACGCCTCGGCCGGCCCCGCCGAACCGGCGGTTCGGCTCTGCTTCCGGCTGGTGGAGCCGCTCGGCGCCGACCCCGACGACCCGGCGGGCGGTGCCTCGGACCGCCACTGGCAGCTGGAGTTCCTGCTCCAGGCCGTCGCCGAACCCTCGCTGCTGGTCCCGCTCGCCGACCTGTGGGCCGGCGGCGCGGCGGCGGCCGCCTTCGGTCGGGTGACCGAGGACCCGCAGGGCGCCTGCCTGGCCGAACTCGACCGGGCCGCGCGCCTGCGCAGCGAGCTGCTGCCGGCCTGCCGGACCACCCGCCCGGCCGGGCTGCCGCTGGACCGGGACGGCGCGCTCGACTTCCTGCGCGAGGTGGCGCCGGCGCTGGCCGACACCGGCTTCGGCGTGCTGCTGCCCGCCTGGTGGCAGCGCCGGCCCCGGCTGGGCCTGGCCCTCGCGGTGCGCGATGCGGCACCGGCCGACCCCGGCCGCACCGCCGGTCCGCCGCCGCCGGACGGCCACGCCTGGCTGAACCGGGACGCGGTGCTCGCCTTCCGGTGGCGGCTCGCGCTGGACGGCGAGCCGCTCAGCGCCAAGGAACTGGCCGACCTGGCGGCGGCCAAGCGTGGCCTGGTCCGGGTGCGCGGGCAGTGGATCGAGGTGAACGCCCAGCAGATCGCCGCCGCCCTGGAGTTCCTGGCCCACCGCGGGGTCGGTGAGAGCACGCCCGCGCGGCTGCTGCGGGTGGTGCTGGACCCCGGAGCGCTGGTCGCCGGGCTGCCGATCGGCGCGATCACCGCTGCCGGGGTGTTCGGCGCGCTGCTGTCGGGGGAGCGGGGGGCTGGGGAGCGGGAGGTCGGGGAAGGGGAGCGGGCGTCGGGGGAGGTGGGGGAGGCGGGGGAGCGGCCGGAGGCGGAGGTGCTGCTGCCCGCGGACTTCGGGACCACGCTGCGCCCCTACCAGCAGCGCGGGGTGGCCTGGCTGCGCTCGCTGGGGCGGCTCGGGCTGGGCGCGGTGCTGGCCGACGACATGGGGCTGGGCAAGACCGTGCAGACGCTGGCCCTGCTGGCGGCGGAGCGGGGCGGGCGGGCTTCCGCCGGAGTGGTCGGCGCGGCCGGGGTGGCCGGGGAGCCCGCCGAGGCGTCCGCCGGGCCGGGCCCGACGCTGCTGGTCTGCCCGACCTCGCTGCTCGCCAACTGGCGCCGCGAGGCAGCCCGGTTCGCCCCGATGCTGCGCGTCCACGTGCAGCACGGCCCGGGCCGCCCCACCGGGGAGCGGCTGCACGCGGCGGTGGCCGCCGCCGACCTGGTGATCACCAGCTACGGCCTGGCCCAGCGCGACGCCCCCGAACTGCGCGCGATCACCTGGCACCGGGTGATCGCCGACGAGGCGCAGCAGCTCAAGAACAGCGCCACCGCCCAGTCCCGCGCGCTGCGTTCGATCCCGGCCGACCACCGGATCGCGCTCACCGGCACCCCCGTGGAGAACCGCCTCACCGACCTGCACGCGATCCTCGACTTCGCCAACCCCGGCCTGCTCGGCTCGGCCGCCGCCTTCAAGGAGCGCTACGCGATCCCGGTCGAGCAGCACGCCAACCCCGAGCGGATGGCCGAACTGCGCCGCCGGACCTCCCCGTTCATCCTGCGGCGGCGCAAGGAGGACCCGGCGGTGGCGCTCGCGCTGCCCGCCAAGCAGGAGATGACCGTCTGGTGCACGCTGACCGCTGAGCAGGCCGGCCTCTACCAGGCGGTGGTGGCGGACCTGCTGCACCGGCTGCGGGGCATCAAGGGCGTGCAGCGCCGGGGTGCGGTGCTCGGCGCGATCGGGCGACTGAAGCAGGTCTGCAACCACCCGGCCCAACTGCTGCACGACGGCTCGGCGGTGGCCGGCCGGTCCGGCAAACTGGCCCGGCTGGAGGAGGTGCTGGCCGAGGCGCTCGCCGAGGGCGACCGCACCCTGGTCTTCACCCAGTACGCCGAGTTCGGCACGATGCTCCACCGGCACCTGGCCGAACGGCTCGACACCGAGGTGCTGCACCTGCACGGCCGGCTGGCGGCGAGCCGGCGGGACGCACTGGTGCGGCGGTTCCAGGAGGCGCCGGCCGACGCGGGCCCGGGCGTCTTCCTGCTCTCGCTCAAGGCCGGCGGCACCGGCCTCAACCTGACCGCCGCCAACCAGGTGGTGCACCTGGACCGGTGGTGGAACCCGGCGGTCGAGCAGCAGGCCACCGACCGGGCGCACCGGATCGGCCAGCACCGCACCGTCCAGGTCCGCCGCTTCGTCTGCGCCGGCACCGTCGAGGAGCGGATCGCCGGCCTGATCGAGTCCAAGCGCGCGCTGGCCGAAGCGGTGGTCGGCGAGGGCGAACACCGGCTGACCGACCTCTCCGACGCCGAACTGCGGGAACTGCTCACCCTCTCCGAGGAGGCGATCGCCGAATGACCGAGGACACCGCCGAGCCGGGCGGCGAACAGCCGGACCGCCTGGCCGACTTCTGGACCGGCGACTTCCCGCTGGGCGCCCCGGAGCCGGCCGACCGGGCGCAGCGCGGCCCGCTGCCGATCGACCAGCTGGCGGCGCCCGGCATCGTGGTGCGCGGGCGCCCGTTGCCGGCCCTGCTCGCGCCGGTCTACCGGGCGCTGACATCGTGATCCGGTGACGGCCCCTCGGGTCGTCCCGGTCCTCGTCCTGGCCCTTGTCCGGGTTCTCGTCCCGGCCCTCGCCTTGACCCTCGACCTGGTCGAGGGCCCAGAGTCCTCGTCATGGAGAGCGCGATGCGCAGTATCGGCCGGCTGGCCCGGGAGAGCGGACTGACCGTCAGTGCGCTGCGGTTCTACGACAGTGCCGGGGTCTTCGGCCCCGACTTCGTCGACCCGCAGACCGGCTACCGCTGGTACGCACCGGCCCAGCTGGCGGACGCCCGGCTGCTCTGCCGGCTGCGCCGGGTGGGACTGCCGCTGGCCGAGATCCGGCTGGTGCTGGCCGCCCCCGACGACCCCGCCGCCGCCCACCAGGTGCTCGACCGGCACCTGCGGCGGCTGGAGGACGGGCTGGCCGACGCGCGTCGTGAACTCTCCGTGGTCCGCACGTTGATCGACCGACGGGAGAATCCGATGAGCACCACCCAGATCGCAGGCGCCACCCGCCTCACGCTGACCGCCGCCGACCTGCTCACCGCGCTGGCCGCGGTCCGGTTCGCGGTCAGCCACGACTCCGCGTACCCGATGCTCGGCGGTGTGCTGTTCGACCTGGACGGCAGTGAGCTGCGGCTGATCGCCACCGACCGCCACCGGCTCGCCGTCGGAGCGGCCCCGGTGCGGGCATCGGCGGGAGAGACGGCAGGGGCAGACGTTTCCGTGCTGCTGCCGGCCGCGCTGGTGGACGAGATCGGCGCGCTGGCGGCGGAGGCCGACGCGGAGCAGGGCGGGGCCGAGGTCACCCTGCTGCTCTCGGACGCCACCCTGGCCGCCGAGGCGGCCGGCCGCCGGGTGGCGGGCGAGCGACTGGACCTCGACTTCCCCGACTACCGCAGCCTGATCCGGCTCCAGACCACCCACCGGGTCGAGCTGCCCGCCGACGCCCTGCGCCGCGCCGTGACCACCGGCGCCACCCGCCCCCACCACCCCGACACCGCGTCGTCCGGCCCCGCCGACGAGGTCCAGGTCACCGTCCTCGCGGTGAGCGAGGCCGGCGAACTCCGGGTGCTCGACGAGCCGGCCGGCCAGAGCGCCGCCCCCGACGAACTGCGGGTGGCGGTCAACCGCGACTTCCTCCTGGAGGCCGTGGCCGCCGGCGCCTCGGGCCAGCTGACCCTGGAACTGGGCGGCACGATCACCCCGCTCGCCATCCGCCAGGCCGACCGGGCCGGCAACTTCTCGATCCTGATGCCCATCCGCCTCACCTGAGGCCCACCCGGCCGGGGCCGCCGGGCTGCGCGCCGACCTGCTGGTGGCGGGCAGCCCGGCGGCGTCTGGAGCCGGCTGCGGATCCGTCTCACCCCACCGTCCTGGGCCCTGCCGCGCCGTCTCCCAAGCCTCGCGGTCCCGGGTGCTCGCCATGGGCGGTGGGGGCGCCGGGGCCACTGGGCCACTGGGCCACTGCCCACAGCCCCACCGCCCGCGGCCCCAACCCCCGCCCCCGCCTGCCTCCCGGCGCCCGACCCTCCGGTCCCTGGGGGGGGGGGGGGGGGGGGGGGGGGGGGGGGGGGGGGGGGGGGGGGGGGGGGGGGGGGGGGGGGGGGGGGGGGGGGGGGGGGGGGGGGGGGGGGGGGGG